>JAFDXG010000127.1 GCA_018268105.1 Bacteroidota bacterium
TGGTAGATACAGCAGGCCGTATTGACAAGTTCAAGAAGAAATACGCAAAGAAATAATTGCTTTTTTAAGCGCTTTATGAGAAAACCCTTTGGTTATCCAAAGGGTTTTTTTACTGCTATACTCTTTTATCCGGTATTAGCATTCAGGAGATTGTATAGGGTATTACCGGATATTTTTCAGTATTATACCCATAATAATCTCATTCAGCCACATTTTTGATCATTGCGAGTACCGGATAAGCGTTTTTGAAAATTATAGTTGTTCCTTCAAGGGTGTCCGCAGTATCCACTATTTCAGTAAGGCCGTTACTGGTTACTCCTGTTTGCACCGTTTTAAGATGAAAAGTATTGTTGCCGTCTGAAACTAATACCATTTTATCATTACCATACTGTACAATAGCACTTTCCGGAACCGCACGGACATTTACGTTATTGATCATTACCCGGGCATTTAAAAACATCCCCGGCAGCAATTGTTTAGGTTGTTTTTCAAAATGGCAATGAATAAGCGCACTTCTGTCGCTATCAACATTTTTAGTTACCAATATAACTTCGCACTCGTATTCTTTATCGGGGTCGTCTACAAAAGTTACCATCACTCTTTGTCCGGGTTTCACCTTCCCAAGATCTTTTTCAAATACTGTGAGTACGGCATGTATGTCATCAGGGTTTATTAATTCAAACAATACATCTGAAGGATTGACAAATTTGCCGATGTTAACATTTACCTTTGAAACAAAACCATTGATAGGAGAATAAATCGGGACGGTACGGGATATATTTTGTCCGCTCATAGTTTTGGGATTTATACCAATCAACCAGAGTTTTTCTTCAAATCCTTTTACCAGTACTTCCTGGGTGGTAAAATCAGCTTTCGCCTGTTGAAAAATTTTATCAGCATTAACCTTATTTTCATTCAACATTTTCTGTCTTTGAAAATCTTTTTCCAGGTATTCAAGTTTTGCTTTAGCGATCAGGTAATCCTGC
This sequence comes from Bacteroidota bacterium, assembly GCA_018268105.1. GTDB lineage: Bacteria > Bacteroidota > Bacteroidia > Chitinophagales > Chitinophagaceae > Agriterribacter. Next base: position 987 of record JAFDXG010000127.1, read on the forward strand.
TGTAACTGAATCAGGCTTTGGTCCTGCATTATAGCAATAACCTGCCCTTTATTTATATGCATACCCGGCAAAAGTTCAGTACTTTTCAAGTATCCGCCCAATGGGAAACTTACTGATACTATATTTTGCGGGGGTACATCTACAAATCCATTTACCTTTAGTTCTGTGTTAAGTGCATGCTTTTGGATGGTACCTGTTTGAATACCGGCAACTTTTATTTGTTCTTCTGTGAGTGTGATACTGTTATGATTTGTTGCACTGTCAGTTTTTACGGTTTCCAGGGGCGAACCACAGGAAAGTAAGATTGAAAAAAACAGTATGTAAGAAAGATTACGCATAATTATTTATTGATTAAATAAGTTAATGTTATAGCCGTTTGATTAAATTGTCTTACTGCATCCAAAAAATTTAGCTGAATTGTAACGGCGTTACTCATTAGCATTGTCCACTCCAGGTAGTTGATTTCGCCGCTTTCAAAGCTGAGTTTTGCATTTTGGATAATAAGCTCCGACTGCCGCATTCCGGTTTGCTGATAATAGGCTACTGTTTGTTTGTGTTTGTTGTACTCTAATGTTGTTTGTGCAATACTGTTTTTTATAAAGGTGCTGGTAGCGGCGGTATTCATTTTTGCCACTTCTTCATTGATTTTCCCTGCCCTGATTCGTGCCTTGGCAGCCCCGTTAAACAATGGTATTCCTACAGAAAAGTTTACGAAATGAAATCTCCGGCCTGCATCATAATATTTCTGATTTATTCCATCGGCGCTTTGATAACCGATAATGGACTGGTTGTTATATCCCACCTTGAAATCCGGGCTTAGTTTTGTCCGTTCAACAAGGGTCTGTGCCTCTGCTGCTTTTTCCTGTTGTCTTGTATAGCGAACCTGTGGATGTAATTCTGTGATGGAGGAAGTGTCAGTTAATAGAACATCAGAAATCACTGCATTATTATAAACGGGTACAATTTTGCCGTCTGTATTAAGCAGCCATTGCATTTGAACCTGAAGGATCTCCATATCTGCGGCAAGCGCATCACGCTGTAACCGGAGTTGTTGAAGTTGTGCATCAGCGGTTGTTTTTTCAAGTGTGTTACTTTCCCCTGCTTTCAGGCGCAAATCGGCAGATTGTTGAAACCTGCTATACACGGAATCCAGCTTCTGTATCAGTTTTTGTCTTTCTTTTATATCTACCATTTGATAAAAGACTTCCTTTATTTTTTTATGGATCTCTGCTTCCTTCCAGGAGACCATTTCCTGTTGTAGTATTTCCTGTGCTTTGTATAAGAGCTTTTGTCTTTGGTACACTATGGGAAGATTGAAGGCCTGCCCAATAAAAAACCGGGTGTCCTGCTGTATACTGTTTATAGCGCCATACTCGCCTCCAACTTCTGTTTTTGAAGGGTCAAATACCCTGGATTGTATTTCTTTCCAATACACAGTTTCTTTTTTAGCAGCATTTAATTCCAGGTTTTGTTTGTCGGCCATATTCAGCATTTGTTCTACTGTTAGCGATTGTTGCCCTATGGAAAAATTTGACAATGCTATGAGGCTGGTCAATATAGTTAGTGTTTTGCCTCTTTTCGGGCTCCTTACTTTTTCAAACCACTTGTACAATATTGGTAAAACGATTAAGGTAAGAAGTGTAGCAGTGACTAATCCCCCGATTACCACCGTTGCCAGCGGGCGCTGAACTTCAGCACCTACACTCTGGCTGAGTGCCATGGGCAAAAATCCCAGTGAAGCAACTCCTGCAGTCATCAATACCGGCCGCAGCCGGGTTTGTGTTCCTTCCATAATAATTTGTTTTATATCGGTTATACCCTGCCGTTTCAATCTGTTAAATTCCGATATTAATACTATTCCGTTAAGTACCGATACTCCAAACAATGCTATAAATCCTACGCCTGCTGAAATACTGAAAGGCATTCCTCTTATCCATAATGCCATAATGCCACCTATAGCGGAAAGCGGAATCGCAGAGAAAATCAATATCCCCTGTTTGACTGAGTTGAAAGCAAAATATAGTATGATTAATATTAAAAACAAAGCAGCAGGTACAGCAATGGAAAGTCTCTTTCTGGCAACAATAAGGTTTTCGAATTGTCCGCCGTAATTAATATAATACCCGGCTGGCAGCTTTAATTGGCTATCTAATTTTTGTGTTAACTCGTTTACTACAGATTCTACATCTCGTCCTCTTACATTAAATCCAATAATAATTCTGCGCTGGGCATTTTCCCGCTGCACCTGATTAAGTCCTTCTTTTATGGCTATGTCTGCTACCTGGTATAAGGGAATTTGCAAACCAGAAGGAGTCGGAATAAGTAACTGTGATACATCATTGATATTTTTGCGAGACGTTTCTTCAAGCCTGACGACGAGATCATACCGTCTTTCTTTTTCATAAATGATGCCTGCTTTTTCCCCGGCAAAAGCTGTACGAATTAATTGATTGACATCGACAATATTCAATTGGTAATGTGCCATTGCATCTCGTTTGTAGTTTACCACAATCTGAGGTAAGCCTGTTACGGTCTCTATATAAATATCACGCGTTCCGTTTACCCCCGCAGCAAGGGCACCTACAAAGTGGGCATAATTTGCCAGCGAATCCATATCATCCCCAAAAATCTTACATACAACGTCCTGTTTCGCACCGGATATCAATTCATTGAAGCGCATCTGTACGGGAAACTGAAAGCCGGCAGTCATACCCGGCACTTCAGAAATTGCCGTGCTCATTTTATCTGCCAGTTCATCAAATGTTTTGGCAGTTATCCATTCTTTTTTTGGTTTTAATGAAATGATGATATCAGTCATCTCAGGAGGCATTGGATCTGTGGGTATTTCGCTTGCTCCAATGCGGGTAACAATTTTTTCTATCTCGGGAAAATGTTGTTTTAAAATAGCAACTGCTTTTTGAGTTGTATGAATTGTTTCGGTGAGCGAACTCCCGCTCATCAATCGGGCATCAACTGCAAAATCACCTTCATCCAGTTCGGGGATAAATTCACCTCCTAATCTTGCCATACTAAAGATGGATATTGCCAGTAACGTAATTGCAATTGCAACTACGGTTTTGGGAAAAGCCAGTGATTTTGCTAGTAAAAGACGATAGCCCTTCTGTATATATTGCATCAGTTTATCTGCCCACGTTTCTTTATAAGATATTTTTTTGCTGAGAACAAGTGAAGACATCATGGGAACATAGGTAAGCGATAACAAAAAGGCACCGATGAGTGCGAAAGAAACAGTTTGAGCCATAGGTCTAAACAACTTTCCTTCTATACCTGTTAGTGATAGTATTGGCAGATACACGATGAGAATAATGATTTGTCCGAAAACAGCGGCGTTCATCATTTTGCCGGCTGTAGTTTCAACTTCGGCATTGAACTGCTGCTGAGTGAAACGGTTGTCTGTTAATCCCTGTTTGCCGGAAATTTTATGAAGTATAGCTTCCACAATGATCACCGCACCATCTACAATCAATCCAAAATCTAGCGCTCCAAGACTCATAAGGTTGCCGGAGACTCCGAAGATATTCATCATAATGACAGCAAACATCATTGAAAGTGGAATTACGGATGCCACTATCAGGCCTGCTCTCATATTGCCCAGAAAGATCACCAGGATGAAAATAACGATCAGTGCTCCTTCAATGAGGTTTTTAACAACAGTATGAATGGCATTGTCAACCATCTTTGTGCGGTCATAAAAGGATTCGAGTACTACACCTTCGGGTAATGTTTTTTTGATTGCAGTAATCCTTTTTTTCACATCAGACACTACCTGAGATGCATTGGCACCTTTGAGCATAAGTACTACAGCCCCTGCCACTTCGCCATTATCATTATAGGTCATGGCCCCATAACGTACTGCATGTCCTATGCGAACCCGGGCAACATCGCTAAGGTAAACTGGGATACCATCTTTGGTATTGCGGACAAAAATTTTTTCCAGGTCAGGTATGGTGGTGGCAAGACCTTCTGTGCGTATAAAAAGTGCATTTGGTCCTTTTTCTATATACGCCCCGCCGGAGTTTTGGTTGTTTTTCTCAAGTGCATTAAAGATTTCAGCAATAGTAATATTCATACTTTTTAACCTGTCGGGTTGCACAGCTATTTCATATTGCTTAAGATAGCCGCCGAAGCTGCTGATATCTGCCACACCCGGGGTTCCGAGCAATTGCCTTCTTACAATCCAGTCTTGTATAGAACGTAGTTCCGTGAGATCGTACTTTCCTTCATATCCTTTTGCCGGACGGAGTATATACTGGTATATCTCGCCTATTCCGGTAGTTACTGGAGCCAGTTCGGGGTCACCGGCATTGGTTGGTATCTGTGCTTTGGCTCCTGTAAGCCTTTCGCTTACCTGCTGACGTGCCCAGTATATATCTGCAGCATCATCAAAAACTATGGTGATTACGGAAAGCCCAAACCTGGATATTGAACGCATTTCTTTTATGCCGGGAATGTTTGCATTCGCCTGTTCCAGCGGAAAGGTAATCAGACGTTCCACTTCAGGTGCAGCGAGGGTAGGCGATACTGTTATAATCTGAACCTGGTTGCTTGTAATATCAGGTAATGCGTCTATTGGTAATTTATTAAGGTTTATTATACCTGCAATGAGTAAAGCGGAGGTGAATAAACCAATGATCAACTTATTTCTTACTGAGAAACGAATAATTGTATTCAGCATATTTTATATTGGTTTGTGCCATATATTATCACCGGAGAAATTGATTAGTATTGAATGTTACATAACGCATCCTATAGTGCAGAAAATATTCAGGAAAGAACCTGATATATGATCTGCAGGCAACAATAGGAAATATGCAATGTTGCATCGGGAAGCTGTAAAATACACACTGTGTTTGCTCCGGTATTGGTATATCAAAAATTATATTCAGGCACAACGTGGAGGCTGGAAAATATCGAAGACTGAAAACTGTGGTTTGTTGATTTCATTGTATGATGGGTACTCTTTTGCAATGCTGACGGGTACATGAAATTCTAATGGCTGGCTTCCCTGGATATATACCGTTATATTTTGCATATGGCACTCTACACTCCTGAAGGGGAGTTGCTGGTCCTGTAGAAAATCGTCGGTAACAATGTTTGCACTGAAATAGTGGATCTGAATGAATTTTACAAAATCCATAGAAGGATCAATAGCTTTATGCTGCCGGAAATGTTCAACCATGAAGGGGATACGTACAAACTGATGACATTCTGTAAATGACATCAGGTAAATACTTAAAAAAAATATAGCCGTATAGCGCTTCATTTTTGCGAATGTACAAAAGACAGGCATAAAAATGCTTGATCTAAGTCATGGATTGAGAAATTTGCTTTGCTTCTGCTACCTGAGTATATACCAAAGAAGTAATTTTCAGGCAGTATTATTCATATTGTTAAACAAATATATCCGCTAAAAAGCGGATACGGCCGCTATTCCGGGGAGTGTTTTTCCTTCAAAGTATTCAAGCATAGCTCCGCCACCTGTAGAGACATAACTTACTTTATCAGCAAATCCAAACTGATTTACGGCCGCGACAGAATCTCCACCGCCAACAAGAGAAAAGGCTCCTTGCTGGGTAGCTTCAGCAACGGCTTCAGCTATAGCCCTGGTACCGTTTTGAAAATTGCTCATTTCAAACACACCCATAGGCCCGTTCCATAAAATAGTTTTAGAGCGTTTAATAACATTTGCAAACTGGGCTCTTGCATTTTCACCAATGTCTAAGCCGAGCCATCCATCAGGGATGCTGTTACTGGCAGAGGTGGAAATGGCAGCATTGTTATCAAATTTATCAGCGATAACGGAGTCGGAGGGGAGATGAATACAAACCCCTGCGTTTTCAGCCCTTTTTAAAAGGTCGTGGGCAAACTCTATCCGGTCTTCTTCACAAAGTGAGTTACCTATTTTTCCACCCTGGGCTTTTATAAAAGTATAGGCCATACCGCCGCCTATGATAATGTCTGTAGCTTTTTTGAGCAGGTTTTCAATGATAAGTATCTTATCAGAAACTTTTGCGCCGCCAATGATGGCAGTGAATGGTTTTTGAGATTGATGCAACACTTTTTCTGCACTGCTTACTTCTCCTTCCATCAATAAGCCAAACATCCTTTTTTCTACAGGGAAAAATTTGGCAATAACTGCTGTTGAAGCGTGAGCACGATGAGCGGTACCAAAAGCATCGTTTACATATATATCTGCCAGCTTTGCAAGTTTGCGGGCAAATTCTTCATCCCCTTTTTCTTCTTCTTTATAAAAGCGCAGGTTTTCGAGCAACAGCACTTCACCCGGCCGCATCATAGCTGCTGTGGTATATGCCTGTTCTCCTATACAATCATTGGCAAATAACACAGTAACTCCCCCAAGTAATTCACTTAAATGAGTTATTAAATGCTTTAGAGAATATTTTTCTTCAGGGCCTCCTTTGGGCCTGCCCAGGTGACTCATCAGAATTACCTTGCCGCCGTCATCTAATATTTTTTTTATAGTAGGAACAGCAGCTTTCATACGGGTGTCGTCTGTTATTTCATACTTACTGTTGAGGGGGACATTAAAGTCAACCCGAATCAAAACCTTCTGATCCTTAAAATTACAGGCGGAAAATTTAGACATAGTTTATACGATTTGGTTATTGCAGTAACAGGGTTATGGAACTGCGTTGTGGTTTAGGGTTATATTTTTAAAACCTGTACCCCTGCAAATATTGCAGCAGTACAGGTTGTTATTTTGATGAATTACAATCGAATAATACTCCCCGGTATTCAGTATTGGACGCATGACATAACGGTAGATACTCGGCTCAAAACGGGAAAGTTAAAATTATTTGCTGATCAGCTTGGCAAAATAATTTACACTCCTTACCAACTGGCTTACATAGCTCATTTCATTATCATACCAGCTTACGGTCTTCACCAGTTGTGCATCACCTACGGTCAATACTTTAGTCTGTGTTGCATCAAACAGAGAACCGTAAGTCATTCCTATAATATCACTGCTTACAATTTCATCTTCGTTATAACCATACGATTCGTTGGCGGCGGCTTTCATGGCAGTGTTTATTTCTTCTGCCGTTACTTTTTTGGCAAGAATGGTGGTTAATTCAGTTAAAGAACCAGTAAGCACCGGTACACGCTGCGCAGTACCGTCTAATTTTCCTTTTAGTTGGGGTAATACCAAACCTATCGCTTTAGCTGCACCGGTACTATTGGGCACTATATTCTGTGCTGCAGCTCTTGCACGGCGAAGGTCACCTTTGGGGTGAGGGGCATCCTGTGTATTCTGATCGTTCGTATATGCGTGGATGGTAGTCATTAATCCGGATACAATACCAAACTTTTTATCCAATACATCTGCCATAGGCGCCAGACAGTTGGTAGTGCATGAAGCACAACTGATGATAGTTTCAGAACCATCAAGTATGTCATGGTTTACATTAAATACAATGGTTTTAAGGTCACCGGTTGCCGGAGCAGAAATAACTACTTTTTTAGCGCCTGCTTTAAGGTGTGCAGAAGCCTTTTCCTTGTCGGTAAAAAATCCGGTACATTCCAGCACAACATCTACATTATGCTGTCCCCAGGGAATTTGTGAAGGATCTTTTTGTGCATAAATTTTTATGTCATCTCCGTTCACCGCAATTGAATTTTCTGTGGCTTTTACTTCTGCGTTGAAACGGCCCTGTGCGGTATCATATTTCAATAAATGAGCCAGCACTTTAGGGCTGGTGAGATCATTGATCGCTACTACTTCTATTCCCTGCATATCGTATATCTGGCGGTAAACTAACCGTCCAATTCTTCCGAAACCATTAATGGCAACTTTTACTGTGCTCATTGTACAATTGTTTTAGGCTTTAAAAAATTAGGATGCAAAGTTACGGCTTCCCATTCAATTAACGAGTAAAGAAATGGCTTGCCATCTTTCCGAAAATGTGATTTTAAGAGCATTAAAAAAGTTTTGGCAGGATATATCCATCACTATATCTTTGCACTCCCAAAAACAAAAATGGCCCGTTGGTCAAGGGGTTAAGACGCATCCCTTTCACGGATGAATCACGAGTTCGATTCTCGTACGGGCTACAAACCGGAGATTTTCAAGAGATATTTGAGAATCTCCGGTTTTATTTATACTATATTCGTTTCAATAGCCGAAGCAAACCCTCACGCTTTTGAATTATTGTGGAACATGTCCTGGATTTTAAATGGCTTACATATTTACGGACAAACGGGACACCTGATACCCAGGCATTATAAAGGTGCGTTAATTCATTTGTTCATACACTTGTACTAAATGACGGCAATTGATAAAAAACTTTTTACTGAATACCATATACTATAATATCTCCCGGTTGAATTTCTTCATGAAATGTATGGGTGCCGATATTCAATGTATTGCCGTCCTTTGATATTTTCTCAATACCAGATTTGCCTTTAATGCTCAACTTTAGCGGATAAATAAAATCCCGGTTTACGATTACTATAAACCGCTTACCTGCATTTTGAAGTACTGATACTATGGCTCCACTGCCTTTCATACGGAGCTTTTGTATCCCGGCCGGTAAATGCGTCAGGCGATGAGTACCGGAAGGAATTTCTTTACCAGTGTGTTCAACAGAAATGACTTTTGAAGACAGGAAAACAGGGGAGAGGTTTTGGATTTCCCGGTTCAGGATTCTGAGCATTTCATATACATCTGTCTTCTTTTTATTATCATCAATGGGGCCATGATGGTAAGCATACTGGGATTTGTTTTTAGGTGTCCAGTAGGTGAAATATTGTATCCCCTGTGCGCCATACGCCAAATTGCTGAATACCTGCAATCTCAATTCTGCTAAAGTTGGTATCGGATAGAAACCGTGTGCCACAGAAAGAGCAAAAGCCCAGAAGGGCTTATTCACCTTTGCAGATGCAGCGGCAACAATTTCCAGGTTCTCATACCATTCTTTTCGCAGGGTACGGATTCCTTTGGTTTCAATTACCGGATAATGATCGAAGGATATAAAGGGTACCTGAACATTCTTAATATAATCGTTGACATACTGTTGATACGTGTCGGTACCTAATTGTTGCGGTACAGCATAATTGGGAAACAGATTCAGGTAACAATAATGCTGACTGTCCACAGCCTGTATCCGGCTTGCCCATTTACCCAATTCTTCAAACATTTTGGCAGAGGGTTCATCCTTTAGGTAATATCCCGCAGTAGCAGGATGGTGCATGAAACGCTTAACCGTGTTTTCCGGATCTGTTTGTAATTCAGGGCAGCGCACAATTAATCTAACACCGGCCTGCTCCGCCATATCCAGCATCATTGCCATAGAATCTATTGATGTACTTCGGGTAAGGCTTATGGTTAGTCCTGCATTCTTCATTTCTTGATATCGGGCTATACTCGCTTCCTCGGGCGGTACACCTGCCCAGGCAAGGATGGGCAGTTTTGTAGTATCTGCCATGCCGGCAAATATTGTTGGTGTGGGTACAAAATAGAATAAAAGAGTTATTAAAAAATTCAGTCTCATTACAGTTGCATATAATATTGGTAAAATAATAAAATATGGATAAGAAAAATATTTTTTTCATTTACCGATAAATAAAATCACTAGACATTTTTTTCGGTCATTACATTTATAACGCTCACCTGTATTTTTAGCTAAGTCATTACTCATCAAAAGTGGGTAACTTCGGTAGTAGCATTTTTACAACCTTATGCCTGGATTGGTGGCATAAATTCATTTTGGTATGGCAAAAACATTCGCAGAAAAAGTTATTGATTTCAACCGGCACCTGCATTATCCGGGTAAACTTCCAAACGGATTCAGAGTATTAAATCCCTATATTGACAACCCCGAAACAATGGTGGTAATGCAAAAATTTTATAAAAAATATTATAACGATACCCGGCAGCGCAGATTTATAATAGGTATTAATCCAAGCCGGCATGGCGCCGGTGTAACCGGTGTGCCTTTTACCGATACAAAGCGACTGGAAGCCGTTTGTGGAATTGAAATGAAATCAGCCCATACTCACGAGGTATCCTCTGTATTTATGTATGAAATGATAGCAGGATTTGGGGGTGCTGTGGATTTCTACAATCGCTTTTATATCAACTCACCCTTTCCCCTGGCTATTATACGACAGACAGAGGAAGGGAAATGGCTTAATGCTAATTATTACGATGAACCCGAACTTTTTGAAATGGTGAAAGCCTTTATGATTGCATCGCTTAAAAAACATATAGGTATAGGATTAGACACTACAGAAGCTTTTGTGTTGGGAAAGAAAAATGCAGGTTTTATACATAAGCTCAACAATGAAGCGGAGCTTTTTGCACGTCTGACGGTATTGGAGCATCCACGATTCATTCAGCAGTATAAATCAAAACAAATACAAACCTATATAGATAAATACATACTGGCTTTAAACAATTGATAGGCAGAAATGCATAATGAAGAAAACGATTTTCAAAATGCAAACATCAGAAAAACATAACATTTACACAATTGGACATTCTACCCGCAGCCTGGATGAATTTTTAAATATGTTGCAATCCTTTGGAATAAAACACCTGGTTGATATACGAAGTTTTCCCGGTTCCCGGAAGTATCCACAATTTAATAAGGAGAATTTAGAAAGAGTTTTACCCGGAAATGGGATAGACTATACCCATTTGAAAGCGCTGGGAGGCAGAAGAAAAGTACAGAAGGATTCTAAAAACAACCGCTGGCATAATGATGCTTTCAGGGCTTATGCTGATTATATGGAGACGGATAATTTCAGAAATGGCATTGCAGAATTAGAAACTATAGCAAGTAAACAGTTAACAGCTTATATGTGTTCGGAAGCTGTATGGTGGCGGTGTCATCGTTCTATGGTGTCAGACTATTTGAAAGCAAAAGGCTGGAATGTATGGCATATTTTGTCAAGTGGCAAAATTCAGGAACATCCCTTTACTTCACCCGCACGTGTAGTGGGCGATCATGTATTCTATTACGACGAAAATTTTTTCAACTGATTTATTTAAAATGAAAACAAAATTCAAAGTTGGCGACCAGGTAAGCTGGAATTCTGAAGCCGGAAGAGTTTCGGGTACCGTCATCAGGGTGCACACTAAAGACTTTAACTACAAGGGCTATATTCATCATGCAAGCGAAACGGACCCTCAATATGAAATAAGAAGTAATAAAACTGATCATATTGCTGCACATAAGGGGGCTGCTCTTACCAAAATATGAGACAGTCAGGTAAGTTTGTATAAAAATCAACAAATTTCTCTTTTAGCTTTCTGTCTTATTTCTGTTGCTGGTTTTAGCTTTGTATTTTGCGCGGATGATATCCTGCACCGGCACATTTTTTATTTTACTTTCCAGCCAGGAAATTATATCAAGATACATGAACGAACGGCTTTCAATGGGATTGTCTTTATATTTCTCTAATTTTCCCTTCAGGTGTATGAATGATGCCTTAATCTGTTTTTTGTCGAGATGAAATGATTTGCGCAGAAAGCGGAAAATTTCTTCTTCTACCACGCTCAGGTTTTGCATCTTTGCCATAAACCGGTACACTGATTTAATCAGGTATTCCAGCAGGTCAAAATTGCCCAATTCATAATGTGCTATAAGGTGCAGTAACCTGGAATAACATTGCAGATCGGTGCGCAGGTCAACTTTCCAGTTAATAATTTTATTCAGATACTCAATTGTTTTTTCAATATCGCCACTGCCAAAATATAAACTGGCTATTTTGTAATAAAATACCAATATTCGATGGCGGTCCATCTTCAGCCGGTATTCCTTTATCCGTTCTTCAATCTCCGGTACAAGGCTCAAACCTTTAGTAAAGCTACCTTCCAGAAAGTGTTTATTGAGTTTTGCCGTATACAGGTAAATGAAAGACTGCACCCGGTTGTTATCATTGCAGTTAGCCAGTTTGGAGTGGTAAAAATGTTCAAATTTTTGCAGGTCTGCTGCAAATTTTACATGGTTCAGCAGCATAAAGTGGGCGTTGAGCAGGTTGTGCATACCTTTAATATACAGTTGTGTATCCACTTTTATCATTATTGGCTCCTTTTCAAATGAATCCACCCATTTCTGGCAATACCTGTAATACATCAGCAAATCCTGCAGGATGAAGCCATACCAGCAATAGCTTTCGTATAAATAATGTTTTTCATAAAAACCCTTATATAAGCTGGCATTCTGGGGCAAATTGGTTTCAAAAAAAGTCTTTACCGCCAGGCGGTCTTTGTCACCTCTGGCATGTCCCATATTGATGTACCAGCTATATAATTGCAACGAAAGGTTGGACAACTTACCTATCATCACCAGGCGGTTATTTGTTTCTTCCACTTCTTTGGCGAGTAACTCAGCCCTGTTTTCAATACTCCGGGTAATATAAAGCGCCTCCATTTTCTTTTCAAATATCAGCGCCTGCAGTACATAAGTAAGTTGATAGTGCTCCCTGGCAAACCCTTTAATACGGTCCAGTGATTTAAGACTTTGAAGGTATAGTCCCTTGTCGTATAAAATACGGGCATAATCCATATTTTCCTGCAATTGCAGTTGGATATTGTTTTCATCGCGTAAAATGCGCAGGCTGGCAAGGATTTGCCGGTACACATGCGATTTCAGGTTGGATAACTGCTGTTTTTTAATATCAGGGGTTCGTTTTAATAAAAGCTCTTCATCGTAATCGTCCAGTTTATCCATTGCATCAAATAGCTGGATCGTTTTCATATCCGGGGAAGCAGCATTTCGCTGTACGTAAAGCTTGAAATTCCTTTTTTCAGCCTTTCCCAGTGATTTTATCAATTGAAATAATTCGTCTGTTAAGCGTTTGGGCATCGTAATCAAATTTCTTTAAAACCTGCTCCTGTTAAGCATTTTGCTGCAAATAAGGGGTTTTACACGGCGTAATTTAAGGCTTAATTTAGTTTTATAACCCTCGAAATAAGGGTAAATTCGTACTCCAATTGCAAATATCTGAATAAAGCATTTGCATAATCAATAACATTCTACTATGCCTCAAAATAAGATTTATATTTTCGATACTACCCTCAGAGACGGCGAACAGGTACCCGGCTGTAAATTAAATGCAGACGAAAAAATTGAACTGGCGCTGGCACTCGAAAACCTGGGAGTAGATATTATTGAGGCAGGATTCCCGATTTCGAGCCCGGGAGATTTTAAATCTGTTGAAACGATTTCTTCCATAATAAAAAATGCAACTGTTTGCGGGTTGACCCGGGCCGTAAAAAAAGATATTGAAGTAGCTGCAGATGCCTTGAAAAAAGCAAAACGGCCGCGTATTCATACCGGTATCGGTGTATCAGACCTCCATATTCAAACTAAATTCAACTCTACCCGGGATGAGATTCTTGCCCGTGCGGTAGAAGCTGTGAAATATGCCCGCAATTTTGTAGATGATGTGGAATTTTATGGCGAAGATTCCGGTCGGGCAGACCTCGAATTTCTGGCCCGGGTGGTAGAAGCGGTGATTGCTGCCGGCGCTACGGTAGTTAATATTCCTGATACTACCGGATATTGTCTCCCGCATCAGTATGGCGAAAAAATCAAGTACCTGATCAATAATGTACCCAATGTAGATAAGGCCATTCTTTCCTGTCATTGTCATAATGATTTGGGTTTGGCAACTGCAAATTCTATTGCCGGAGTGATGAATGGAGCAAGACAAATTGAGTGTACAGTAAACGGTTTAGGCGAAAGAGCCGGCAATACCTCACTCGAAGAAGTGGTGATGATTATTAAACAACATGATTCTTTAGGACTATATACCGATATTAAAAACGAACTGCTGAATCCTATCAGCCGGCTGGTGGCTGAAACTATGCGTATGCCGGTTCAGCCCAATAAGGCGATAGTGGGCAGCAATGCCTTTGCACATTCTTCGGGTATTCACCAGGATGGATTTTTGAAGAATGCTGAAAATTATGAGATCATTCGCCCTGAGGATGTAGGTGCAGATAGTTCTAAAATAGTCCTGACAGCAAGAAGCGGGCGCTCCGCTCTTGCACACCGTTTTCAGAAGCTGGGTTATAATTTCAATCGCAACGAGATTGATGTTTTATACGAAGCTTTTTTAAAAGTGGCTGATGTAAAAAAAGAAGTAGGAGATGATGATTTGAAGGCATTGGCCGCCAGCAAATTTCCGGAAGTAGCAATTGCATAATAAGCAGATGTTTTCTCATGATGCGTTAAGCACTCTGATTGGCGTGGCGCTCCGGCGTCACGCTTCATTTCAAAAGATGAATTGTGATGGGTAAGACTTTATTTGAAAAGATTTGGGAGAAACACGTGGTACAAACCATCGAAGGCGGGCCTTCGGTTTTTTACATTGACACCCATTTTATCCATGAAGTTACCAGCCCGCAGGCTTTTAAAGGACTGGAAAAAAGAGGATTGAAAGTTTTCAGACCAAAGCAGGTGGTAGCCACTGCTGATCATAATGTGCCTACGATTAATCAGCACTTGCCAATTAAAGAAGAACTTTCCCGAAGACAGGTAGAACAATTGAAAAAAAACTGCGCTGATTTTGGTATAGAGCTTTATGGTTTGGGCCATCCTTACCAGGGTATTGTGCATGTAATAGGACCCGAACTGGGTATTACCCAACCGGGGATGACAATAGTTTGTGGCGATAGCCATACCTCCACTCATGGCGCATTTGGTACTATTGCTTTTGGTATAGGCACCAGTGAAGTGGAAATGGTGCTGGCTACACAATGTCTTATGCAAAGCAAGCCCAAACTGATGCGGATTAATGTGGAGGGAAAACTGAATAAAGGAGTGGTGTCGAAAGATATTATACTTCATATCATATCCCGTATTTCTGCAAGCGGCGCCACGGGGTATGCAGTAGAATATGCAGGCTCTGCCATAAGAAACCTTTCAATGGAAGCCCGAATGACCATTTGCAATATGAGTATAGAAATGGGCGCCCGTTGCGGAATGATTGCTCCTGATGAAACTACTTTTGAATATATAAAAGGGAGAGAATTTGCTCCAAAGGGAGCAGAATGGGATAAGAA
>JAFDXG010000128.1 GCA_018268105.1 Bacteroidota bacterium
AATAAGCTTTCCGCGCTGTAATTTCAGGAATTGGAAATACTGAATCTTAAAACTGAAATAATTACGATAATGGTTCAGCCTGAGGTGGCATATCCGATGGGCGGGATGTAGTTTCCGGAAGCGGGATGAATTCCCGGTTATCATTGGGTGGCAGAATAATCCTTCCGGCTTTCCAATCGGCTTTTGCCTGTTCTATGCGTTCACGACGTGATGAGACAAAGTTCCACCATATGAAACGTTCGCCCAGGGGCTCACCGCCCAATAGCATAAGCGTTGTAGATGTTGCGGCAGTTATTGTTGGTGATTCTTTCCTGCCAAATACCAGCATCTGGCCCTTTGTATATTTTGTTCCAGCAACTTCAAGGCTCCCCTTGGCTATATATATTCCTCTTTCACTATACAGATCCGGCAAATTCAACCTGGCGCCGGCATCCATATTCACATGTAAATAAAATAAGGGGGAATGAGTTTTCACCTCATTTTTTAAACCATAAGCATTGCCTGCTATCGGCCGCATCCAAATCCCTTTATCTGTAAATACCGGCAATACTTCTGGCTGATAATTTTCGAAACATGGTGTGGATTCTTCAGCTTTTTCCGGCAGGGCTACCCAGGTTTGTATCATTTCCAGTGTACCGCCGGCAAGTGTATCCGGGTCTTCAAATCTCTCGGAATGTGCAATACCGCTTCCAGCCGTCATCCAGTTTACCGCACCAGGTTTTATAATCTGTTCTACTCCAAGGCTGTCACGATGCGTAACCTGTCCACCAAATAAATAACTTACTGTAGACAACCCTATATGCGGATGAGGAAGCACATCCAGGGATGATTTAGCAGCCGGCTGCACATCTACGGGACCTGCATGGTCCATAAAAATAAACGGACCTACCATTCTGCGGAGCCTGAAAGGTAAAATTCTGCGGACAATCAATCCGGTGCCGATAGAAGCTTCACGGGCCTCAATCACAAGCTGTGGCATATAATTTAATCAGTTTCTATCCCTAATTTTTTACAACGGGGTAGCGTTTATCAATCCAGTCTGTCTTGATATTATGTGGCAGATTAAGAAGATAATAATTGGAAAATTTCATTTCTTTCAGCACATTGATAGCCGGACGTACATTAGGACAATGTTCAAACGGGCAGCAACCGCAATAAATGACAACTTTAGTATCCCGTGATATCTTGCCAAGATCGGATTTCAGTTTTTTTATTCCTTCTTTCTCTTTAGCCATACCAGCATCAATGGATTGAGGAATAACCGCATCCGGGCCTACATTAATAATAACAGGAATATTATTTTTAAAAGTGATAGCGTCAGCTAAATCTTTTGGTTCCATAAGTTGTTTTGCGGTCCAGTTCTCAGCATTCTGGGCAAACGCATGCGTGCAAAAAAATAATATTCCTGTCAGTGTAAATAATTTTATTATTGACTGTTTTTTCATGCTTCAAGTTTAGCCGCAAGTTAAATCATTCAACTTTAATCTTCAAGATATCCGAATTTCCCCGAGTTGAAATCATTATATGCTTGTACCAGTTCTTCTCTTGTGTTCATTACAAAGGGTCCGTGTGCGGCGATGGGTTCATTTAAGGGTTCCCCGCTCAATATTAACACAATGCTGTCTTCATTTGCTGTTATTCTGAATGATTCACCATCACGGTTGAACATAGCAAAATGATCCTGGGGAACAGTTTCCTTATCGTTCACTTTTACACTGCCTTCTATAACTAATATAGCTGTAGTATAATATTGAGGGAATGTAAAATCAGATGCTGCTCCCTTAATCAATTTAGCATTGAACAGGTTTACCGGTGAAAAAGTAGAAGCGTTGCCTTTATACCCGTTATATTCTCCCGCTATTATTTCTAATATGCCACCATTACCCGGCAATATTAATTTTTGTATAGCAGTATTACTCAGGTTCTGGTATTTAGGTTCACTGTTTTTAAATTTCGCAGGAAGGTTCACCCAAAGTTGTACCATCTGAAATTCGCCGCCCTTTTTACTCCATTCTTTTTCATGAAATTCTTTGTGCAGAATTCCTTTTGCAGCAGTCATCCATTGTACATCACCCTCATTAATCACCCCCCCGTTACCGGCGCTGTCGCCATGTTCTACCTTGCCTTTATAGGCTATAGTTACAGTTTCAAAACCTTTGTGCGGATGCACACCCACACCACGGGGAATTTCGCTGGGTGCAAAGGTATATTTGCTGTTGTAGTCCAGCATGATAAAAGGGTCCATTTCCTGCATAGTGGAAGATCCGGGAATAAAATTATATACCCTGAAACCATCACCTACAAAATGCGGAATGCCCGGCTTACTGATTCTTGCTATTGTTTTTGTGTTCATTATATTTGCCTCCTTTAATACAATTGTGAGAGACAAAATTATTGCACCTGCAGGGTAAGCTTATGAATCTATGTTAAGAATTGAACACCTGTAAGACAAATTCCAATTCAAAGTTCAAAAATCAGACACAAAGGTTATTTTAATGTTGATGCTTTTGCCCTGAAGATGGCATATTGCATCCATTTTTCCAAACCTTATCTTTGTGCCCTGATTTTCCGATAAAGTTATTTTATGCAAGACAGAGAGTTGATAGCCAGATCATTTCTTTCCCGGCAGGATATATTACCAGAAATACGTATTGTGGGAGAAAAAGTGCTGAATAAAGAACGTCTTACTGAGGAAGACGGTGTGTTACTTTTTGAGAAAGCAAGTCTTCCATTAGTGGGTATGCTGGCCAATCTGGTACGGGAGAGATTACATGGTGATACTACTTATTTCAATCGCAATTTTCATATAGAGCCTACGAATGTATGTGTGTTTAGCTGTAAGTTTTGTTCCTACTCCCGCCTGTATGCTAAAAAAGAAGAAGGCTGGGAACTGAGTATAGAACAGATGATGCATATAGTGCGCAGTTATGATGACAAACCGGTAACGGAGGTACATATCGTTGGTGGTGTGCACCCCAAAATGACGATGCAGTTTTTTATGGATCTGATGCGGCAGATCAAAGCACATCGCCCGGATTTGCATATAAAAGGGTATACACCAGTTGAACTGGACTATATGTTTCGTAAAGCGAAACTTAGCCCCGAAGAGGGAATGAGACTGATGCATGAAGCCGGGCTTGATTCACTGCCCGGAGGTGGTGCAGAAATTTTTCATCCCGAAATTCGCAGTCAGATATGTGCCGATAAAGTGGATGCCGAAGGATGGTTACGAATACATGAGGCAGCTCATAATCTCGGTATGCACAGCAATGCTACTATTCTGTACGGACATATTGAAAAGTATTGGCACAGAATTGACCACATGAAACGGTTACGTGATCTGCAGGATAAAACAGGAGGTTTCAATACTTTCATTCCCTTGAAATTTCGCAACCATGACAATGAAATGAGTAATGTGCCGGAATCTTCAGTGATAGAAGATATGAAAATGTATGCTGTAGCGCGGTTGTTTATGGATAATTTTCCGCACCTGAAAGCGTACTGGCCAATGCTGGGCAGACAAAACGCCCAGCTCACATTATCTTTCGGCGTAAATGATATTGACGGCACTATTGATGATACTACAAAAATTTATTCTATGGCCGGAAGTGAGGAGCAAAATCCTGCGATGAGTACAACAGAACTTGTTGCTTTAATAAAACAGGTAAACCGCAGACCCGTGGAGAGAAATACACTCTACAATATTATAAACGATTATTCGAATATTCCCTCAGAAACAGAAGCAATACCGGAAGGCACCAATTAATCAACAGGAGTAATGCTCCCACTACCATGGATAACCGAAGTGACGGCGCCGCCGCCATGATACTTTATATTCCCGCTACCATTAATGGTACAATCCAGTTTAATGCTGGCAAATACTTTAACGTCGCCACTGCCCATTGTCTTTACTTTTGCATTTTCGGCCTTTAAGTCAGCAGCATCAATATCCCCGCTACCCATAGAGTTACAGGTAATATCTTTTGTATTACCAGAAAGATAAATATCACCGGAACCGGTAGTCTTTACTTCTACTTTGGGTGCATCTACATCCAGTTTAATATTACCGGAGCCCGTTACCCCAATCTCCATCTTATTGTCGTTTGTAAATTTTCCTTCACCGGTTATATCGCCTGAACCGAATACTTCCACTTCTTTAAGTGATGCGGTTGTGATATATATATTGAGGTCGTCATTTGTATTAATACTCACATCATTTTTGTACTTAATCACCAGGTTACCTTCTTTTATAAAAGTCTCTATATAGGGCAGAATATTTTCTTCACCTTTTATCTCTACAGATTGCTGTTCCCCGGCTTTTACATCAATGTTCATAGACCCCATCAGCTTTATGCCGGTGAAAGCTCCGGTGTTTCTTGATTCAGTAACTACATTTCCATTACCGTTGATGGTTTCAGTGTTACAGGAAAATATAGACACAGCTATTGTGCATAACAGAAGTAAATGCTTCATCACATACATTTTAGGATGACAAACCTACATAAAAATACAACGGAGAGGATAAAAAAGGAATGGGAGTCCAGACATAGGTATCAACTGCCGGTACCGGCTTTCAGTGCCCGGGGTTTATTCCAGACAATTCAGCAAAGTGTAGTATCAGCTATAGATTTCACCGCTATTTATTTCCCGGGAATTTTATAACCAATCCTGATAGCGAACGAGTGGAAATGATCTCCATAAACCAACCCGTCAGAAGAAATAAAACGATAATCAATTGAAAAAGTAAATTTCCGTTTTTGAATACCCGGTTCTATACCAATAACGCCACAAAAATCATCATGACCACCTTCTATATTAATACCAAATCCTGCCTTTGGCTCAATAAAAAACGGGTGTATATTTTTCCTGTATAATCCTTTTGAAGTTTAATAGTATCCGTTAAAATTCGTCTTACTAACTTTTGTACATTCGCATATATGTGATTTTTATATTTAATATTTTTAATGTTTACTAAATACCACGCTAAATATTTATCATACGATTTAACCAGGCAATTGCCAGCTTCCGATATTGGTAAGTTTACGGCTTCTTTACAAGATGCCCAGGTGGACTTAAACCCCCACCAGATAGATGCTGCTTTGTTTGCTTTTAAATCTCCGTTATCGCAGGGGGCTATTTTAGCTGATGAAGTAGGGTTAGGGAAAACAATTGAGGCTGGTATTATCCTTTCCCAACAATGGGCGGAAAGAAAACGCACATTACTTGTTATTACACCTGCCAATTTAAGAAAACAGTGGAGCCAGGAACTGCTGGATAAATTTTATTTGCCTTCTGTCATTCTTGAGACAAAATCCTTTAACGAAGTAATAAAAAACGGCAATCTTAATCCGTTTAATCAAACGGACAAGATTGTAATATGCTCCTATCAGTTTGCTAAAACCAAAGCAGCTTATCTGGAACAAACCCAATGGGACTTAATTATTATTGATGAAGCCCATCGGTTGAGAAATGTATATAAGGCTTCCAATAAAACGGCAAACGCCATTAAATACAGTATCAGAAAGTTTAAGAAGGTTTTGCTGACCGCTACACCGCTTCAAAATTCTATTCTTGAATTGTATGGCTTAGTAAGCATTATTGATGATTATGTTTTTGGTGACCTTAAAAGTTTTAAATCGCAATACTCCCGTTTGGTGGATGATGGTAATTACAAAGAGCTTAAAAGCCGTATCCAACCGGTATGCCACAGAACCCTGCGCAGGCAGGTATTGGAGTATATAAACTATACTGGTCGTATAGCTATTTGCCAGGAATTTATTCCTACAGACGAAGAACATCAATTATATACGCTTGTTTCAGAATATCTGCAAAAAGATAAATTGTATGCGTTGCCCCGAAGTCAACGACAGCTAATGACCCTGATTTTAAGAAAGTTACTCGCTTCTTCTTCTTACGCTATTCACGGCACATTAGATGCACTGGTGAAGAAATTAGAAAATATATTGGCGCACAACCTTACCCATGATTTGTTAGCTGAATTAGATGAAGACTATGAAACGGCCGATGAACTGGAAGAGGAATGGGAAGAGGACGAAGAAGTACAACAAGTTGAAGATAAGCTTTCAGAAGAAGACATACAGGGAATAAAATCGGAACTGGAAGAATTAAAACAGTTCCGTTCTCTGGCCAAAACCATTAAAGAAAACTCAAAAGCACAACAACTTTTTGTTGCATTGGAAAAAGGATTCTCTGAATTACATCGTTTAGGCGCACAGCGCAAAGCCCTGATTTTTACCGAAAGCAGGAGAACGCAGGAATACCTGTTTGAGTTATTACAAACCAATGGCTATAAAGATGAGATTGTGCTTTTTAATGGAGTAAATACCGACCCTTTATCCCGCAATATTTATAAGAGCTGGTTGGAGGAACATAAAGGTACCGATACAATAACAGAATCCGCAACAGCAGATAAAAGGGCAGCACTGGTGGATTATTTTAAAAATAAAGCTACCATTATGATTGCTACTGAAGCCGCGGCTGAAGGGATCAATCTGCAGTTTTGCTCTCTTATTGTTAATTATGACCTGCCCTGGAATCCTCAAAGAATTGAACAGCGCATTGGTCGCTGCCACCGTTATGGGCAAAAGCATGATGTAGTAGTGATTAATTTCCTGAACAGAAAAAATGCTGCAGATGTAAGGGTATATCAATTGCTGGATGAAAAATTCCAGCTTTTCAGCGGGGTATTTGGTGCAAGTGATGAAGTATTGGGTGTTATAGGCAACGGTGTGGATTTTGAAAAGCGCATAGCAGCCATTTACCAGGATTGTAGAACTCCGGAAGCGATAAAAGAAGCCTTTGATGCCTTACAGGAGGAACTGAAACCGCAGATATCGGAACGAATGCAAGAGGTACGTACTACTTTGATGGAAAATTTTGATACTGCAGTTGCTGAGAAATTACGCAGCAACCTGTTGGAAACGAAAAAATATCTCACAAGGTTTGAAGATAATCTATGGAAAGTAACACAGTTTTATCTGAAAGATTATGCAACGTTTACATCCGATTTTACATTTACACTAACCAAAAACCCATTTGAAGGCGAAACGATACATGCCGGGCCTTATATGATTTTGAAATCAGTAGAGCAAAGGAAAAAATCGGATATAGCCATACCTGATGATACCAATATTTATAGAGTAGGCCATAAACTGGCGCAACGTATCCTCGCAAAATGTAAAGCATTGGAGACGCCCTCGAAGGAAGTGGTCTTTAATTATGCTGCCACGACAGGCAAAGTAGCTTTGATAGAATCTTATATAGGGAAGAGTGGCTGGCTGCAGACACATCATTTTTCTATTCAATCTTTTGAAAGAGAAGATTACCTGCTTAGCATTGGTATTACTGATGACGGTAAGGTGCTGGAAACCGAGACGGCAGAACGGTTGTTTACATTATGGGCGGAAGAAAAAGACGAATGCACATTACCCGGCGCCATACAACTGAGCCTTGAAGAGCAAACCCATCAGGCGAAACAGGCGGTAGTGAATGAAAATGCTACCCGCAACCGTGATTTTTTTGATACTGAAATGGACAAGCTGGATCAATGGGCCGATGATATGAAAGTAAGCCTTGAAAAAGAAATAAAAGACCTGGATGCAGAAATAAAGCTCAAAAAAGCAGATGCTAAAAAAACGCTGAATCTGGAGCTGAAAGTAAAAATGCAGCGGGAAATTAAGGAACTGGAAAGAAAACGCAGTGAAAAAAGGCAAACCCTTTTTACAGCGCAGGATGAAATTGATACCCAAAAAGACGCATTACTCACCAGCATTGAAAAAAGACTGAACCAAAAAACCGAACAAAAGGAATTGTTTACCATACGGTGGAAATTGATATAACATGGAGCAGCAGGAATTAAAACAACTTATTGATGATTTAATTCAACAAGGCCAGGAGCTTGACTGGCTGGAGTTTAAAAAAGGGGATGTAACCGATAACCAACGGTTAGGTCGTTATATTTCCGGGCTTTCTAATGCTGCTAATCTATCCAATCAGCCTTTCGGGTATTTGGTTTTTGGCATTCAGGATAAAACGCTTGTTGTTACAGGTACTACATTCGATTATTTAAAGCGCAAAGAAAAAGGCGGGGAGCTTGATTTTTATATACGCAGAAACTTATCACCTTCTATTGGTTTTGAACATTTCGTTTATGATTACGATGGTAAAAAACTGGAACTATTTAAAATCCCTGCTTCGGGTAACCAACCGGTATATTTCGAAAACGAAGCCTGGATACGCATAAGTACCAATTTAACAGAACTGAAAAAGTATCCCGACCTGCTTAGAAAAATATTAAATGCACACACCGACTGGTCGGCTGCGATAATAAATAACGCTACCATTGCAGATTTAGATGAAAGCGCTATTCAAAAAGCAAAAACTGTTTATAAAGAAAAGAATAAAAACAAACCATTTTATGCAGAGATTGAAAACTGGACTGTTACTACTTTTCTGGATAAACTAAAAATAACAGTCAACGGTAAAATAACCAATACCGCGCTCATTTTGTTAGGCAAAGCGGCATCTGCACATTTGCTTTCTCCTAAAGTGGCGCAAATAACCTGGAAGTTAGATACTGAAGAAAGAGCTTATGAGCATTTCGGAATGCCCTTGTTTCTTTCTGTTAATGATGTATTGAACAGGATTAGAAATGTCAATTATAAGTTTTTCCCAGATAACCAGTTAATATCTGTAGAAGTTCCCAAGTATGATAATGAAGTAATTCTGGAAGCTTTAAGCAATTGTATAGCCCACCAGGATTATACATTTCATTCAAGAATAATTGTTACCGAAAAAATCAACAGACTTATTTTTGAAAATGCAGGTATTTTTTTTGAAGGCAAAGCAGAGGATTATTTTTTGGGAGAAAAAACGCCCCGGAATTACCGCAACAAATGGCTGGTAGAGGCTATGGTGAACCTGAATATGATTGATCAGATGGGATATGGCATTTTTAAAATGTTGAAAAGTCAAAAAGAGCGTTATTTCCCTTTGCCGGACTATGCGAAATCTACCGCTAAGGAGGTTATATTGGAAATATATGGTCATTCCATTGACGAAAATTATTCCAAATTATTAATCGAGAAAAAAGACGATCTGAGCCTGGATAAAGTGATTTTATTAGACAGGATACAGAAAAAATTACCGGTAACACTTGAGGCAGCTATGATGTTGAAAAAACAGAAACTGATTGAAGGCAGAAAGCCCAATTATTACATAGCCGCACATATTGCTGCATTAACGGGCAACAAGGCAGAATATATTAAAAACAGGGGATTTAAAGATGATCATTATAAAAAGATGGTACTTGATTTTATTGAACAGTATGGAAGTGCAGCCAAAGAAGATATAGACCGGCTTTTACTGGATATTTTGCCGGATATTTTAAGCCCTGATAAGAAACATAATAAAATTAAAAATCTTTTATATGCTATGCATAAAAAGGATGGGACAATTAAAAATACCGGCAGCAGAACTAAGTCTAAATGGATTTTAGAAAAGAAATAGAAAAGGTTAGCCGGCTATTTAGAAAAGCCAGTTATTTAAGTTGAAGATTATCAATTACTTATGTTTTGAGAGTAGTAGATGATTTAGAGAAGAAAAAGACAAATGAGGAAAGCAAAATATGACTAAAAAGCATTTACAAAAATTAGAACTCACCTGGATAGGCAAGGGCGAAGAACCTAAGTTGGAACCACGGATATTGGTGGAAAATCCCGAATACAGTTACGGTGATCCCAAGAGTGAGAATATATTAATACACGGTGATAACCTCCTTGCTCTTAAAGCCCTGGAGCAGGATTATGCAGGTAAAGTAAAATGTATTTATATAGACCCACCCTATAATACAGGTAATGCTTTTGAACATTATGATGATGGAGTAGAACACTCACTTTGGTTGAGTTTAATGAAGCCGCGTTTGGACTTACTTCGTAATCTCCTGAGTGAAGATGGAAGTATCTGGATAAGTATCGATGATGATGAAAGCCATTATTTGAAAGTATTGTGTGATGAAGTGTTTGGGAGAAAGAATTTTATTAATAATGTAATCTGGGAAAAAAAATATTCACCATCGAATGATGCTAAGTGGTTATCTGATAGTCATGACCACATACTTGTTTATGCAAAAAATAAAGAAATTTGGAGACCTAATTTGCTGCCACGAACTGATGAAATGAATAACAGGTATAAAAATCCAGACAATGACCCAAGAGGATTATGGAAGCCTGGTGATGTGCTTGTTAAAACTTTTTCTGAAAGCGGTGTTTTTGCAGTTGTTAATCCAAATACAGGTGAAGAGTTTTGGCCCCCTAAAGGGAGTTGTTATAGATTTAATAAAGATGTTTTTGATGATTTAATTAAAGATAATAGAATTTATTTTGGAAAAACTGGAACGACTGGCCCTCAAGTAAAGCGTTTTTTGTCTGAAGTAAAACAGGGAATTGTATCAAAAACCTTATGGTTTAGAACCGAAGTTGGTGATAATCAAGAGGCAAAAGCTGAAGTAAAACAGTTCAATTCTATATCAATATTCGATACTCCTAAGCCAGAAAGAATTTTAGAAAGAATCTTGATACTTGCAACTAAAGAGGGCGATCTTGTCCTAGACTCTTTTCTTGGTTCCGGCACTACTGCAGCCGTTGCTCATAAAATGGGTAGGCGTTGGATTGGGGTGGAGTTGGGCGAACATGCTGTTACACATTGTGTGCCACGGCTTAAAGCGGTAATAGATGGTGAGCAGGGTGGCATCAGCAAAGCCGTAAACTGGCAGGGTGGCGGCGGGTTTAAGTTTTATACACTGGCCCCAAGCCTGCTAAAGAAAGACAAGTTTGGTAACTGGATCATCAGCGAAGAATATAATGCCGATATGCTGGCTGCCGCTATGGCCAAGCAGGAGGGGTTTACTTACAAGCCCAGCGATACCCAATATTGGAAACAGGGGCAGAGCAGCGAACAGGATTTTATTTTTACCACCACGCAGTTTCTTACCATAGAAGCGCTGGATCGTATACACGATGATATGCAGCCGGGCGAGAGCCTGCTCATTTGCTGCAAGTCGTTTCATAAGGGGTGTGACAGCAAATATGCTAATATCACCGTAAAAAAAATACCGCAATTGCTGCTCAACCGCTGTGAGTTTGGTAAGGAAGATTATAGCTTAAATATTATCAACTTACCTACCGATGAATCACAGAGCAAAGAGAACATTGAAGCGAAGGTTGATGGTGTTCCGGTGCAGGAAATAAATGCCAAAACAAAAAAGCAAACCAAATCCAATAGTAAACCTTCCCTTTTTGATTAAAGATGAACGCACAGATACTAAGTAATATTAAACAACGATTATCATTGCGCCAGCCGCTTCAAGATGCTCTGGATATAACGGCTGCCATTGCAGATAAAGTAAGTTTGTCAAAAGCTGCCATTGATCAGGATAATTATTTAAACAATTGCCTGGAAGCTATTCAGTCAGTTTATCCTGCCTGTACCGATTTTCAGCGAGAGTTTCCATCAGTTTCATTTTCCATAGCCACAGGGGTAGGTAAAACCCGCTTAATGGGCGCCTGCATTGCTTATTTATACCTGGAAAAAGGAGTGAGAAATTTTTTCATACTGGCGCCTAATCTTACAATATACGAAAAACTTATTCGTGATTTTGGCGATCCATCTTATCACAAATATGTATTTAATGGTATTGCAGAGTTTGTGCACAATCGCCCGGTCATCATCACGGGTGATAATTATGCACAGCAGGGCAGCCTGTATGCGGAAAGTGAAATCCGTATCAATATTTTCAATATTTCCAAGTTCAATTCTGATAATAAAGGCACTAAAAAAGATGGTGTTTCTTTAGCGCCAAAAATCAAGCGCCTTTCTGAGTATTTGGGCGAATCTTACTGGAGCTATTTATCCGGCTTAGATAAACTTGTTATATTAATGGATGAAGCGCATCGCTATCATGCCGATGCTTCCAAAGCAGCTATTAACGAGTTAAAACCGGTGTTGGGGCTTGAGTTAACGGCCACTCCTTTTGACGAAAAAGGAAAACCTTTTAAAAATGTGGTGTATAAATACAACCTGGCGCAGGCGCTGGCCGATGGGCAGTTTGTAAAAAATCCTGCCATTGCCAAGCGTAAAAATTTTGAAAAAGGTAATCTTACCGAAAAAGAAATAGAGATCATAAAGCTGGAAGACGCCATTTCTGTACATCAGGACACTAAGGTAGCTCTTGAATTATATGCCAAAACTAATAAGGTAAAACAGGTAAAACCTTTTATACTGGTTGTTTGCAAAGACATTAATCATGCGACAGAAACCTATCATTTTATCAACTCGCCAGAATTTTATAATGGCGAATTTATCGGCAAAGTATTACAGATTGACAGCTCTACCAAAAAAGAAGAAGATATAGAAAAGCAATTTATTTCATTAGAAGATGTGAGCAACGAAATAGAAATTGTGATTCATGTAAATATGCTGAAAGAGGGCTGGGATGTTACCAACTTATATACTATTGTTCCTTTACGTGCGGCAAATGCAGGCGTGTTAATTGAGCAAACCATAGGCCGGGGTTTGCGTTTGCCTTATGATGGCAAAAGAACAGGGGAAGATAAAATAGACAAACTCACTATAATAGCACATGATAATTTTGATGCCGTAATTGCCGAAGCGCAAAATCCCAATTCCATATTAAATAAAGTTTCGTTTGTTGAGTTAGATACGGCCGCATTGAATATTAAAACTGAAGTAGTAACAGCTATACCTGCTATTGAGCAGCAACTGCATCAGGAGCAGCAAAAGGTAGATACCATTACAGATGTACAGCAAAAGCAAAGAGCACAAAACCAGTTAGATGCTAAAAAAGCTATCATCAGCGTACTGCCTGGTTTGAATAAATCATCTTTGGTAAAGAACGTGCAGGACTTATCAAAGCCAGAAGTAAAACAGGAAGTCATCAAAAGGATTTCAGAAACATTAAACCAGGGGCAGGGTAATTTATTTGCGCTACAAATATTAGAAGATGCAGAGGAGGAATATGAAACGGCTGTTACAGCATTCCGGAAAAACATTATTGAAATTCCCCGGATGGATCTGGTGCAGGGAGAGATAGAAGTTTGGTTTGAAGATTTCGATTTGGATTGCAGTAATATCAACTTTAAAGCTTTGGATGAAGAAATTATCCGGATGGGATTAAAAGACAAACAGGTGGAAACATTAGGCGTACGTTCCAGCGGCTCCTATGGTGACCCTGTAAACCTTATCATAAGCGAGTTGCTTAACTTCCCGGAAATAGATTATGACGATAATGCTGAGCTTCTGTACAAATTAGCTACCCAGGCGTATGAGGTATTGGCACAGAACCTGGACGGCGAAAAAGAAATCAGGAAAACGGTATTTCAGTTTAAAACAATAATTGCTACCCGTATTTACGATCAAATGACTGCCCATTTCAGATTGAATGAACCGGAATATATAGCGCCAAACGTACTGCCCTTTACAAAAATAGAGCAACATAACTTTTCTGCGTTAGCAGAAAACGGATATAGAGATTATCGGGATATTATTTCACCGGTTTCGCTGATCCCGAAATTGATTTTCAGAGGCTTTATAAAAGCCTGCCATTTTGAGTATAAATTTGAGTCAAAGGCCGAGCAGGATTTCGCATTTGTTTTGGAGAATGATACTGATGTTAAGAAATGGCTACGTCCCGCGCCCAACCAGTTCCGTATTTACTGGCATAACAATTCACGGCGCTATGAACCGGATTTTGTGGTTGAAACAGAGGATACCATTTACATTGTTGAACCCAAATCATCTGCGAATCTCAAGGATGCAGATGTACTGGCTAAAAAAGCAGCAGCCGAAAAGTATTGTAAGTATGCTACCGAATATAATTTAAAGCACGGAGGAAAAACATGGAAGTATTTATTAGTACCCCATAATGAAATTTCCAGAACTGTTTCTTTCCGGTATTTAGTATCCAAATTTTCTGCAGCATAATGATAATAACCGGCTACCATACTTTAGAAAACAAGGACAACATTGATGAGGTAGAAATGGATAGCCCCCCGACCGTATTTAGAAAGGTACATGGTTAGGGTCTGGGTTTTCGTCCACTTTCCTCCTGCCGTGTTTCGTGTCTCACGAAACACTTCTTCTTAAATAAATGTACTGTCTACAAGGCTCGGGCACGAGCGATTGAGAAACTATAAAAGCTCTTTCTTGTAACACTCTCTTGCATTTGCTCTAAAATGTATAAACGAGGACACGTAGCTACTTCAGTTTACATTTGGAGCGTAGGTAAAAAGCTACTAAAATTTTTTTCTACTGATATGTGTCTTCTCATACCAGTAGAAAACCTGGCGCATTTCGGTATTTTAAGACACATACCGATAGGAAAATATAGCATCCGTACCTGTGTAAAAACAATCATCTCACAAATCTGTACCTGCCTTTGTGTAGTGCGTTGACGGGTGGAAAGATTTTTATAGGTGGAGATGCCAACCCAAATGTTATGTAACGAGCGACAATTTTGCTGGCGGGTGCAGGCACCTGCCAGTAGAGGAAGGAGGGCAAAAGGGATAAAATGTAAGGTCCCCGGTGCCGGGTAGGTAGGGTCTCATTTACTTTCTAAACTTTTTATAAAAGCAATGATATCTTCCTTTTCTGTCTCAGTAAGATGAAGGGGTTCTGTTGGAAGTGTTTGATTAGGGAGATGAATACCCAAACCCGCTGCGCCACCTTTATCATAAAATTCCATTACCTGTTCTAAAGTCTGGTATACACCATTATGCATATAAGGAGCTGTTTTAACACTATTGCGGATGGTGGGAATTTTAAAAGCAAATCTATACGAGTCAACTCCAATTACATCATAATAACCCGGATCGGGATCAAGAGTAGAATCAGTCAGGGACAAGGGTACGCCCAACACTTCTGTTTCGCTTGTTATATATTTTGGCGGTGTGATACCATTGAACAAAGGAATGAAATGACAGGTTGCACATTTTGCTTTTCCCATAAATAAATTAAAGCCGTTTATTTCCCTGTTTGATAACGCCTGATCAAAACCCTGCATATATTCATCAAACCGGCTGTTAAGCTTTGTAAGACTGCGCACATAAGATGCCAGCGCATTCGTTACTTCATCTGAACTGATTGTTTTTTCTTTAATTGCAGGGAAAGCTTTTGCAAATAAGGATTTGTATGTTTTATCTGCTGACACATATTTAATGATCGCTTCCATCGAACCATCCATTTCCGCTTTATTATTAATAACATCGCTCACCTGGTCTTCCAGCGTCAATGCCCGCATGTCAAAAAAATAATTTGATTGCAAAGCAGCATTGATCAAAGTGGGGACATTTCTTTCCAGCAATTTTGAAGGAATATGTATATCTGTATTTTTTGCTAACCCGTCTGTGAATGCTTTGTCAGGCTGGTGGCAGGAAGCGCAACTTCTTGTGCCGGTACCAGATAATGAAACGTCATAAAAAAGTTTTTCACCTAACTCTACTTTAGCAGCAGTAATATGAAATGCAGGTCCGGGTGTAAAAGCATTCACATTGAATGCATCCGTATCAAACAATGTATTTACATCCTGGCGTAACATCCGGTTGTACCTGATATCCGGGCCTGCCAATGTTTTTTGTATTTGTGCAATTCCGCTACTGATCTTATTTGCATAACGGGTAATAAATTCTGCCCTGTCAAAAGATACAAAACCCGGATGCCGATGCAGATACACTATTGCATCGTTGAGGTCTTGCAATAAAAATGTTTTACTTTTTTTATGTACATAGTACACCAGCATATCCCGCAGGCTTTTCAATGAAGCTGCTGATTCTTCCATACTGTTTAGTGAAAGCCCGTTGTCATATCCGGTAATTCCTAATGCTATAATCCGGAATATTTCTAATTTAGCGGCATCAAGTATGCGCCAATCGGCAAACTGATGATCTGAAAAATAATCAATCAGATAATTTGTGTTTAATACTAAATGTCCCACTTTACTGATCAGTACTTCTTTATTCGCTGCATCATATTCCGGGTATATCAATTGCTCTATCACCTGCAGCCCCATCGGATCAACGCCCCTTGCTAAAGAAGAATCTAATAAGTCGGCATTTTCTATTTCCTGAACAGGAGGTCCATTCAATCTTGCTGTTAAGTCAGCAGCGAAATATGTAGCTGCCCATTCAAATTTTTTAAACAACAATCTTGATTGCAGGAAAGCATCACGCAGTTTTTGTATGTCTGTATTTTTTTTACTGATTTCTGTAAAAAAAGTATCGTTAACATAATTTCTAAATGATATAACCTGCTTTAAAACTTCTTTCCGGATTTTTCGTTCGCGTTGGCTGGGTTTGTGTTGTACTGTCTTATTGTAATCAGTATTATATGGAACAAAACCTGCTATCAGTAGCCCAGTCAATAAAATGAAAACAATCACCACTTTTTTATACATAGCCCATTTCCCTTCTACTCTATCATGATTATTTAAAAATCAGAGCACCTCTAAATGGATTTGCATTCTTATCTCTTTCTGCTAATGGTTGAATGCCCCATCTATGTTCTATAAAAGAAAGTATACTCACTGTTTCATATTGAGTATGATCTACATTTTCTTTTTTTGCAAAAGGTCCTATAATAATTGCAGGAATACGGCTGCCTGGACCAAACCGGTCAATAACCGGTGGCACCACATGATCAAAAAAGCCACCAAATTCGTCATAAGTAAGTATAACCAATGCATCTTTTGCATTAGGACCATCCAATACGGCATTAATTAGTTTTACTGCCAGTTGCTCCGAAGAAAACACATCAGAACCACCTGGATGTTCATCATTACCCCCACCTGGTTTTACGAAAGAAATATTGGGCAGTGTTCCTTCCTGCGCTGCCTTCAAAAAATCATTTTGATCTTTCATGTGTTTTCTTCCTTCTGTACCTTCCTGATAGTTGGTGAAATACAGAAAGGGTTCATGGTTATAAGCAAAATTGTTTTCTCTTCCTGCCACTGCATTATCCCATCCTTCCGAATACCATGCCCATGATATTCCTTTTTCGCTCAGCTTGTCTCCAATTGTAGGCATCGTTTGAGAGGGAAGTAATAGGGAAGTGTCTGATTTGGGAGGATATGGCTTATTTCGGGATAGAATATGATTGACTGCATACCCATCAGGGGTAACAATGCCATCTTTTATCATATTGCCATTTGCATCAGTTTTCGCAATTAATGATTCAGGTGCATTTGGCCAAACCGGCACTGCAGCAGATATTAAATACACATGATTAAAATAGGAGCCACCAAATACGCTCTGAAAGAAATTATCACACAACGTATATTTTTTTGCAAAAGGATATAAGGGTAACTTTTCAGTATTGTAGTAACCCATCGCCAATCCTTTGGAATCGTTATACATTGCAAACTTATCCATCTTACCACCATTAATCTGCAATTGATTATGATAAAAACGATGGGTAACATCAGGTGTCTTTTTATCAGACGGAACATACTGGTCTATATTAAAAAGCTGATTAGGCAGGTTAGTTGGAAAAGAATTATTTCTCGGGATCTCAGGCAAGAACTTATAAGGCTCCCCATTTTCATCAACCTGTATAAAATCACCTGCTTTTAAATTTCTAATTCCATTTGCACCTTTAAACTCCCCGTACAAATTATCAAAGCTGTGGTTTTCCATGTAAACAACAACCACATGGTTAATCTTTTTTATGCCTTCTTCAAATGAAACTTCCTGATACTGCGCTTTTCTGCTGGTTGTACAACCACTAATCCCCAAAACGACAAGAGATATTAAGCAAATTCGTTGTATAGACATTCCGTTTTCTTTTAAAATGTTTTCTGAATAAATGAAGTGTTCTCCAAACGTACATGAAATTTTTCATTCATGAAATACACAATGGGTGAAGGAAAAATCTCATGGGAGTTCCTCCTGGCTCAAACAATAGTAAATATTCAAGAGAAACTCAATGTACTATATTTTGTATTTAAATCTAATTGTATTAATGTTCTTCGGAAATTCTTATTATTCCAACTGCCGCAAAGCGGCTTCAACAGAAGGAAAGATAAACTGGAAACCTGTTTCTCTAAGTTTTCTGCAACTTACTGTTGTACTCTTTAGTACTTCGGAGCTGACCCCACCGACAACTAACTTTACTATAAAAGAAGGTATAAATGCTGTAATGAAAAAAGACCCTTTTATACTTCTTGCAATAGCTGTTGTCAACGATTTATTATCAACTGGTATCGGTGCCACGGCATTGTAAATTCCGTTTAATTTTTCATTTTCTACGGCAGAGATATAAATGCGGCAGAGATCATCAATATGAACCCAGCTTATCATTTGTTTCCCATTGCCAAGTATTGCCGCTACGCCAAACTTTGCCGGTTTTACAAATTCCTTCAATGCCCCTCCTTTCTTGCTAAGCACAATCCCGGTTCTGAGTATTACCAGCCTTTTGTCCAAATCTTTCACTGGTTGTATACTTTCTTCCCAGGCTTTGCAGGTGTCGCCCATGAAACCCGGTGCAGGGGGATTTTCTTCTGTAAATTTTTTCTCTGCAGCAGCCGGATTATCCGCACCATACCAGCCTATAGCAGAAGCATTGATTACAGCCTTTACTTTATTATTATGTTGTTGCAGTGCTTTTGCAATTGTTCGCCCACTTTGAATACGACTCTCTGCAATTTCTTTTTTTCTTTTAGCAGTCCATCTTTTATCAGCTATGCCTGCCCCTGCCAGGTTAATAATATAATCAGCCTTTGATATGACAGCGGCATCAATAATTTCTTTTGCAGGGTTCCAAATAGTATAGGAAGGGTTGACTGAGTTATTATTACGGTTTTTTTGAGCAGAACGGGTAGCAATAATTACTTCATACCCCTTTTCGATAAGCATGGAAGTGAGTCTTTGTCCTATTAAACCAGACCCACCGCATATAAGAACAACCGGCATACGAATTTTTGTTACGCAATATTACGTATGAATTTAGGTTCTGAGAAGTAGAAGTTTAAATTTCAAATTAATCGCGAGGGGACCAGCTCAATAAAGATTCAGCAGATGAACGGAGCGTCGCAACAGAAGCCCAATAGTAAAATTATAGCCGGGGGAAAAATAGATTTTATGTGAATGGTGAGTGAAGAATGGTGAGAAGTAAAAAGTGAATGGTGAGACGACAAACACGTAACACAAAACTATAAATCTGGAACCTGAAACTTGTCAATTCCGTGAGCGATAATCAGTCAAGAGTGGTGGCGGGAGCTATACTATTATTTCGCTCCCGCCTTTTCCAGTCTCCTATTTAGTCTGGTCTTTTCCCATCCAGAAAAGTATTGATAGTACTGATCTGGGTTTGGTCGTTTTCATCTTTTTTTACGGTGTAGTTGCTGTAGAATTTTTCTACAGAAGCAAGGGCATCCTTTAAATGAAAATTGCGGCGGACATAAGCCGGTACGGTTTCAAACTCATTAGCGGAATCGGCAGGATTAGAACTGTAAGACAAATTGCGCAACTTGTTTAAACGTTCTGCTGCACGCCGCTTTTGTTCTTCTGCCTCGTCCTGCATTGCAGGCTCCTCGACAGAATAGCTTTCGCTCTGAGTTGTTTGTACCAACGGCTCGTCCGCCGCACTGGAATCTTTAATCACGATATGCATTTCATCCATATTCCCGTCGGACGATGGATGATGCTGTATCTGTGATGGTTCTTCTACAGAATTTGAAGATTGCTCGGGTTCCTCTGCATAGATGTTGGATGGCTTGGACAAATAACCACCTGACGTCGGGGTGGTGCTAGCTTCTTTATTTTTAGTTGTGTTATTATCAAATCGGTTTGGGTCTGGTTCATAGGATGTAACAGCACTTGAAGAGGTGCTTTTTTCAACGGATTGTGGAGAGGATGAAGATAAAGAAGTTATTTCTAACTGCAATATTTCTTTCCCGGCTTTTTGGGGTATAACAGGTGTTGCAGCAACCAGGTCCAGAATGTTCTTATTTTCAGCTACTTCTATAATGGTTGGCGCCATTGGATCTATTGTTTCCATTACCGGCGGGGGGGTATCTTTTTGTTTTACCGGATTGCCATCAAGAGTAAGAATGATTTTTTCTTCCTTCACTACTTCTTTTTTCGGCTCAGTTTGCCCAAAGGGGTCTTTATGTT
This sequence comes from Bacteroidota bacterium, assembly GCA_018268105.1. Taxonomy (GTDB): domain Bacteria; phylum Bacteroidota; class Bacteroidia; order Chitinophagales; family Chitinophagaceae; genus Agriterribacter. The sequence continues at coordinate 20,202 of JAFDXG010000128.1, forward strand.
CAAATCCTGTGGCTATTATGGTAATACCGATTTTTTCCCCAAGTGTATTATCATATCCTAATCCCATAATCACATTGGTGTGCTCTCCGGCCTGGCTCAAGAGGTGGTTTTGAATTACATCTACCTCATCCATGGTAAACTCGTGATCACCTTCGGCAGAATTGATATTAATGAGTATCCATTTTGCCCCGCGTATATCATTATCGTTAAGCAGCGGTGAGTTGATGGCGTCCTGTATTGCTTTCTGAGCACGATTTTCACCGTCTGCAGCAGCGCTTCCGAGTATAGCCACACCACCGTTGCGCATAACTGTACATACATCCGCAAAATCCACATTGATCTGCCCGGTGGAATTGATGACATCAGTAATACATTTAGCTGCTGTTGCTAATACATTATCAGCTTTGGAAAATGCAGCACGCATAGTGAGATTCCCATACTGATGCCGCATTTTGTCATTGCTGATTACAAGCAGCGTATCCACATATTCTTTTAATTTTTCAATACCTTCCTGTGCCTGTGCAAAACGTTTTTTGCCCTCGTATGCAAAAGGAGTAGTAACTATACCCACTGTAAGTATGCCAAGGTCTTTGCAGATTTTTGCAAGTATGGGGGCTCCACCGGTACCAGTACCACCACCCATGCCGGCAGTAATAAATGCCATCTTGGTGTTTACTTCCAGAATACGGTTGATCTCTTCGAGGCTTTCTTCGGTAGCCTGCCTGCCAATATCGGGATTAGCGCCGGCTCCCAAACCCTGGGTGAGCATGGGTCCCAACTGCACTTTATTAGGCACCTTACTTAGCGAAAGTGCCTGCGCATCCGTATTACAAATAATGAAGTTGACGCCTTCAATATTCTGGTCATACATGTAATTAACCGCATTGCTGCCGCCTCCGCCTACGCCTATTACCTTGATGATGGAGGACTTTTCTTTGGGCAAATCGAAGTGTATCATAATATCAGGTTAAATTGTTTCCAACAGTTTTTTCAACTGTCAGGAATGTGTGTGAATGAATGGTTGTAAGTAATGAATCTGTTTTAATTGTTATGCTGATGTTTTCTCTGCTTATTTGAATTGTTTGTCTTCTTCTTCCTCAAAAAGCCCTATCAGTCCGTCTTTGATGGAATCGAGGAAGTCCTTAATGCTTTTCGACCGCTTCTTTGTTTTCTCCGCGTCAATACCTTTTTCTTTATGCTTTGTCTTTGTTCCGGTTTTTGGTTCTGCTACTATTTCCTTTACAGGCGTCGTTTTGAATTTCTGTTTTTCTATTTCATTTTCATAAACGTTATATCCTTTAAGTATCAGCCCAATACAAGTGGCATACATAGGTTTGGTGAGTTCTTCAATATGCCCCGAAGCGAGGTGTTCGTTGGGATAGCCAATGCGTGCATCAAGCCCGGTTATATACTCTGTCAGTTGAATCAGGTGTTTGAGCTGCGATCCGCCGCCGGTGAGTATGATACCGCCATTCAGCAATTTTTTCTCAATACCTACCTGGTTGAGGTGATAGGTCACAAAGTCAAGTATTTCACTCATCCTTGCCTGTATGATCTTGGCCAGGTTTTGTACACTGATTTCTTTAGGCGTCATACCACGAAGCCCCGGTATGGTAATGAATGCATTGCTTCGGGCTTCATCGGTAAGCGCACTGCCGAACTGTACTTTCATTTGTTCAGCCTGTGTTTTAAGTACGCCTAATCCGGTTTTGATATCATTGGTAATATTTTCACCACCAAATGGTATTACGGCTGTATGCTTTAATACTCCTTCATAAAAGATGGCGATATCAGTAGTGCCGCCACCAATATCTACAATTACCACACCAGCTTCCAGGTCCTGCTCGCACATTACCGATGCTGCTGAAGCAAGGGGCTGCAATACCAGGTCTTTTACTTTCAGATTTGATTTTTCAACACTACGGTTGATATTGCGAATGGCGTTTCTGTCACCGGTAATAATATGAAAGTTGGCGCCCACTTTTACACCGCTATATCCAATAGGGTTGGTGATATTTTGAAAATTATCCACCGTAAATTCCTGTGGTATCACATCAATGATCTGATCGCCGGCAGGGATATAGGTTTTATATTGATTTTCCACCAGTTGATCAATTTCCCCCTGAGATATTTCTTCATCCGTATACTGTCTTACTATATCTCCCCTTGTTTGCAGGCTTTTTATATGGTGCCCGGCTATACCTACATAAACTTCACTGATTTCAAGATCGGGATTGGAGGCAATACAATTTTCCAGAGCAGCCTGTATAGCTTTGATGGTTTGATCAATATTCAGCACCATGCCATGTTGCACTCCATTGCTGTTGGCGCGGCCGAATCCTAAAATCTCCAGTTTGCCATATTCGTTTTTTCTCCCGGCTATGGCTGCAATCTTTGTTGTTCCTATATCAAGTCCTACAATAATGGGTTGTTCGTTGTTCATGGTCTGTTATTTATTGCGTTGTATAACTGTTGGTTTAAACTGATTTTAATACATTTTCATTTTTGTTACATTTCCCGGGGTAACTACTACCTGATCTTTAAACTGCACATTAATAGTTGAATACCTGTCCCATCCGGTTTTTGCAAGTACCTCTTTATAAAAGATGTACAATTTTCTGAACTTGGCATCAAGGTTATTGCCATCGCCAAGTATGATTGAATGATCGCCTATTTGAGGGTACATGATAAATTGTTTTTGAGCTGTACAAGCTACCTGTTCTATTTGCGCCATCCAGAAAGAATTATTCATTAAAAATGAACTAAGCGATACCATTTGACTGAGTACAATACTGTCTGCTGCATTCCATTTTGATTTATCCAATGGACAATT
>JAFDXG010000129.1 GCA_018268105.1 Bacteroidota bacterium
GTTTTGGGCAGCTTTAAAAGGTCGGTATTGCCAAGTGTATTCATTGTCTGAATTAGGATTTATCGGATTTTGGGATTGTAGGATTGTTTCTGATGTATTCTTTATTTTCAGGATGATTGACATTGTACACTCTTTTAAATTCCATACTTTTCGCTCCAAAGTTTATTAGTAAGCCTATTGGAAGATTGTAGGCTTGGCAGTAATTCATTGCCTGTGCCAAATGAACTTCTTCTAAAGTTATCAATGCTTTAAGCTCTACCATAATCTTATCCTCAACAAAAAAATCTACCCTTCTTGTGCCAATATCTTCACCTTCATAAAAAATAGTCATTTCCATTTCTCTTTGATAGCTTAAACCCTGTTTGCTCATTTCAATTGCTAATGCCCGTTGATAAACAACCTCTTGAAATCCATTACCTAATGTTGAATGAACTTTCATAGCACAGCCAATGATTTTATGGGTTAATTCTTCGTGTTTCATTTTTATTAATGCTTTTCTGAGTAATTGTCTGAATAATTGTCTGAATTAGGATTTTAAGATTTTAGGATTTTAAGATTTAACGATTATTTGATATTAAAAAATCCTATCATCCACTAATCCTAAAAATCCAAATTCAGACATCCTCATCTTCTCCTTCCAACTCTTTACCCATTCTATACTTTATATCATAATTGATAATAAAATCCAACTCCTCCTCCGTAAAGGTTGAAATTATTTTAATACCATTATAAAATTAAAGAGAATGCTAAAAGGATTGAGAAATAAATGTTCAGCAGGCATTTATAATCGTTGAAGTCTGTTTAAAGAAAGATACGATGGTTACAAAATATTCAATTGTTTATTTAACTGTGAACGATAGGCATCAGCCACAGGAATGGATTTGCCGCCAATGACAATCGCTCCGTCCTGGATAGTATCTATTTTGTGCAGGGCAACGATATAAGACCGATGTACCCTGATGAATTTTTGATCGGGCAAGCGTTCTTCCACAGACTTTAAAGTGGAATGAATAGCAAAAAACTTTTGAGAGGTGTGCAGCTTAACATAATCACCCATTGCTTCAGCAAATAGAATATCATCAATGTTCAGTCTTTTTACAATATTAGAATCCCGGATAAAAATAAACTCATCATTGTTCATCTTCACTTCTTCTTTATTGCTTTCTATAATGGTTCTTGCCCGGTCAATAGCCTGTATAAACCGGGAAGGCATTACCGGCTTCACCAGGTAATCAGCTACATTAAGCTCAAATGCTTCTACCGCGTATTCTTTAAGAGAGGTGGTAAAAATAATGACAGGGCGGTGTTTGCCCAGGTTTTTGGTAAGCTCCAGCCCACTCATTCCAGGCATTTGTATATCAAGTAGTAGGATGTCAGCCGGTTGCTCCTGCAAAAAGTTGTAGGCTGCCATGGCGCTATCCACATCTCCGGTTACTTCTAAATCCTTTATCTGAACTGCCAGGTGCCGCATAGTTGTCCTCGCAATTTTGTTATCATCTACGATTAATACCTTCATATAATAAAGATATAGAAAACTGATTGAGGGTTTATAACTGGCAAACGCATCTAAAATTCTTAAAGTCTGAAAGGTTGGTAGTGTTATAGAAAACTTTAATGCTTTTGCCCTGTATGGCAGATGTGAAGCTTGATTTTATTCTTACAGAATACGCAGATCAATATCAAACCAAAATCAGAGCCTAATAGCATGACTATAACAAAGGGGACGGAAAATACTATGATTAATCATTGGTTTTTAAATGTTTTTTCAATTTTTTAGGTATTTTTCTGTTTTTTTTTACTCTATACATCGGATACATAGATAATTGTATAAAATTTTGTAAAATTCGATTGCTAAATATTCATTTTATCAGGTATGGGAAAATTACAAATCAAGAAATCCCCCACCGTACACGATGTAGTTGTCATCGGTTCGGGTGCGGGGGGAGGTATGGCTGGTTATGTCCTGGCTCAGGCAGGTGTTAAAGTATTGATGCTTGAGGCAGGTCCTTATTTTGACCCGAGAACAGATTCACATCAATTGAAATGGCCCTGGCAGTCTCCGCGCCGTGGCGCAGGAACAGTTCGTCCATTTGGCGACTTTGATGCCGCTTACGGTGGTTGGGAAATTGACGGCGAGCCGTACACGAGAAATAATAATACGGAATTTGACTGGTTTCGTTCAAGGATGCTTGGTGGTAAAACCAATCACTGGGGCAGAATATCCCTTCGCATGGGTCCGGATGACTTTCAACCGAAGGATGGTATCACAGAAAAATGGCCTTTCGGCTATGATGAACTGAAACCTTATTATGATAAAGTGGACAGGCTGATTGGGCTGTATGGCACGGTAGAAGGACTGGAAAATGAACCCGACGGTATTTTTATGCCACCTCCCAAACCCCGGTTGCCGGAACTGTTTATTAAAAAAGCAGCAGCATCCGTTGGGGTAAAAGTGATAGCAGGCCGGGGATCAGTGATGACCGAAGCGCTACCAGACAATAAAGACAGGCAACCCTGCTTTTACTGCGGGCAATGCGGAAGAAGCTGTAAAGTATATGGAGATTTCTCCGCTTCTTCCTGTTTGGTTATTCCCGCTATTAAAACCGGGAACCTCGAGGTAATCACCAATGCTATGGTAAGAGAGATTCTTACAGATAAAAACGGGATAGCAACAGGTGTTTCCTATATCAACAAAGAAGATATGCAGGAATACCAGGTGAGTGCTAAAACAGTGATACTTGGAGCTAGTGCCTGCGAATCTGCCCGTATATTGCTTAATTCACGGTCATCAGCCCATCCTAATGGACTGGCAAATAACAGTAATATTGTTGGTAAATACCTGCATGATTCAACCGGGTCAAGCCTGGGTGGTTTCCTTCCGCAGTTGCTGGATCGCAAGCGCTTCAATGAAGACGGTACAGGTAGTATCCATATTTATTCGCCCTGGTGGCTCGATAATAAAAAACTGGATTTTCCCCGCGGATATCATATTGAATACGGCGGTGGTATGCGTATGCCTTCGTACGGTTTTGGCGGAGGTATGCACAAGATGAATGGACTGGTACCGGGCAAAGACGGAAAACCCAAACAAGCCGGAGGCTTTGGCGCTTCACTTAAAGATGATTATCGTCGTTTCTATGGCACTACCCTTGGAATGGCTGGTCGTGGTACTGCTATTGCCCGAAAAGAAAATTATTGTGAGATTGATCCGAATGTGGTGGATAAATACGGAATTCCGGTTCTTCGGTTTAACTATACCTGGAGTAATGAAGAGATCAAACAGGCAAAACACATGCAGGAAACCTTTCAGGAACTTCTGCATACTATGGGCGCCATTATTACTTCATCTCCACATGGCGAACATGATAACTGGGGACTGGAAGCACCCGGCAGGATTATTCATGAAGTAGGGACAATCCGTATGGGCGATGATCCTAAAAAATCGGCGCTCAACAGATGGTGCCAGGCGCACGACTGCAAAAATCTGTTTGTGGTAGATGCTGCTCCGTTTGTACAGCAGGGCGATAAGAATGCCACCTGGACGATACTTGCTTTATCGTGGCGCACCGCAGAATATATACTTGATCAAAGAAAAAAAGGAAACGTTTAACTAATAATCAATCTTGTTATGAACAGACGTGACTCACTCAGGGCACTTGGACTAACCGCCGTATCCACCGGCATCTTGCTCAATGCCTGTAACACAAATGAAACAAAAACCGGGGCCGAAACTACAGCAGAGCCGATTGGCATGAACGACGGGAGAGAACCTTTTGAAATTGAAAGAAATAAAAAACTCAATGCCGAGAAGTTCTTTACTGAACATGAATTGGCTACCATTACTCTATTAGCAGATATCATCATTCCCAAAGATGATATATCCGGGAGTGCTTCTGATGCAAAAGTTCCTGAATTCATTGAGTTTATCGTAAAAGATATGCCCTCGCACCAGGTGCCAATGCGAGGCGGGCTTCGCTGGTTGGATGTGCAATGCCTGAACCGGTATAATGCCACTTTCAGGGAATCCACCAAAGAACAACAACTGGAAATAGTAAATGAGATTGCCTATCCGAAGCAGGCAAAGCCGGAAATGCAGCAGGGGGTAGCATTCTTCAACCGTATGCGCGACCTCACAGCATCAGGGTTTTTTACCAGTGAAATGGGAATAAAAGACCTGGGTTATATGGGAAATGTTCCCAACAAATGGGAAGGCGTTCCTGCAGACGTGCTGAAGCAGTACGGACTGGAGAATGTATGATACCATAGAAATGGAAAACCGTAGTATATACAGGAGCCGGCTTAATTGCCGGCTTCTTTTTTTAAGTAATAGTGTATTTTGTTAAAGCCTACCTTAGTTTTATACGATATTTGAATATATAGGATATTAAAATTTATTATTGTTATTTAAACAATGTTATGGGAATTGCAAAATTGCAGGCTTTTATGATAGGGTTTACTGTTCTTGTTTTTTCATGTAACCGTGATAAAAAAGATGAAAGCGGAACCGGGACAGCTTCAATGGGAAAATTTACATTGCTTGGAGCGGAAAATACTGGGGTGAATTTTATAAATACAGTGGAAGACAAAGCGAACTTCAATGCTCTTACCTACCGAAATTTTTATAATGGCGGTGGTGTGGCAATTGGAGATATCAACAATGATGGTTTGCCCGATTTGTATTTTACTTCCAACCAGCAAAGCAACAAGCTATACCTGAACAAAGGGAATTTTAAATTCGAAGATATTACAGAAAAAGCAGGAGTAGGGGGCAAGATGAATTGGAGTACCGGAGTAACGATGGCAGATGTTAACGGAGATGGGTTACTCGATATATATGTATGTAACTCAGGTGATGTAAATAGCAGTCGTAGGAAAAATGAACTATTTATCAACCAGGGTAATCTAAAATTTACTGAAGAAGCTGCTCAATATCATCTTGACAATGATGGATATTCTACTCACGCAGCATTCTTTGATTATGACCAGGATGGAGATCTTGACTGTTATATTTTAAACGACAGATTTAATGATCCGGGAAGGGTTGAATTGTATAAGAAGATAAGAGAACAACCTACTCCCGGGGGACATAAATTAATGCGGAACGATGGTAATGTTTTTACTGATGTAACAGTTGAGGCTGGTATATATGGCAGCGATGTTGCATTTGGATTAGGTGTCTCAGTATCAGACCTGAATGGTGACCATTTACCCGATATATATATCAGTAATGATTTTTGGGAAAGGGATTACCTGTATATAAATAAAGGGAATGGAAAATTCTCTGAAGAGTTGACAGGCAGGATTAATTATTGTTCGACGTCGAGTATGGGAGCAGATATTGCTGATATCAATAATGATGGTGCTCCTGAAATATTTACCACAGATATGCTTCCTGCTGATAATTACCGGTTAAAAACTACTATGGCATTTGATCCTTATCATCTCGAAGACATGAAATACAGGGAAAATTATCATTACCAGATCACACAGAATTGTCTGCACCTTAATAATGGATATGGCGAGTTTGCAGAGATAGGTCAACTTGCCGGTGTAGATGCAACAGACTGGAGTTGGGGAGCTTTGATATTTGATTTTGAAAATGATGGTAAAAAGGACATTTTCGTTAGTAATGGAATTTTAAGGGATTTGATGTCAATGGATTTTTTAAAATATTTGGAAGGTCAAATCAATAAAAATACACTGACATCAAACTATAAGGAATTGATTGCAAAGATGCCTTCAAAGCCATTACAGAATTATGCATTTTTTAATGGTGGTAATTTGCAATTTAAGAATGTTGCGGAGGGTATTGGTTTAAAGGAATTGTCGTATAGCAATGGAGCAGCTTATGGAGACCTTGACAATGATGGCGATCTTGATCTTGTTGTTAATAATAATAATGAACCATGTTTTATATATCGCAATGATATTAGCGGTAATGGAAAAAATCATTTTCTTAAGCTGAAATTTAAAGGCTCGGGGAAGAACCCTTTTGGTATTGGTGCAGAGGTAAGCCTTTGGAATAAAAGTGGAGTGCAGGCTTTACAAAACTATAATACAAGAGGTTTTCAAAGCAGCATAGAACCAAACCTTCTATTTGGTATTGGGAAAGAAACCGTGATTGATTCAATACAGGTCATTTGGCCAAATGGTAAAATGCAGCAAATAAAAAATATTAAAGCTGATCAGACTCTTACTCTTAACATAAGTGACGCTACACTGAATGCTGTAAATATTAAAACTGTAAAGCAGGGATGGTATACTAATATAACTGAAGAAGCAATGGATAAAAAAGCCGTACATAAAGAAAACAGATATAATGATTTTAACGATGAATTATTGCTGGTACGTATGCTTTCAACCGAAGGTCCGAGACTTATAATGGGTGATGTAAATAATGATAAGTTGATTGACTTTATATTGCCCGGTGCAGCAGGCGAAGAGGATAAATTGTTTGTACAAAAAGCTGATGGAGGGTTCCAATTTAAAACTACTCCCGCATTTATTAATGATGCCGGGTTTGAAAGTATATGCGGGGCATTGTTTGATTTTGATAAAGACGGTGACAACGATTTGATGATAGCTTCCGGAGGGAATGAAGCGGGGATGCCTCATTCTAATTTTAAAATCCGATTTTATAACAACGATGGTAAAGGTAACTTTAGTCCCAATCTCAATGCTGCTCCAAGGGTGATAGGGAATTTTTCCACTATGCAGATATGTGATATAGATGGTGATGGTGATGAGGATGTTTTTTTGGGTGCAAGAAATGTTCCCGGAAACTATGGACTGCCACCACGGTCTTATTTATTGATTAATAATAGAGATAGTTGGATAGATATTACTCCTCCGGAGCTGGCTAATGCAGGAATGGTAACAGATGCATGCTGGGCAGATACAGATGGTGATGGTGACAAAGATTTAATACTGGTTGGTGACTGGATGCCCGTAACCATATATAAAAATGAGGGTGGAAAATTTGAAACGAAACAAACCATCCCTAATAGTAACGGCTGGTGGAACAGGATAACCTCAGCAGATATTGATAAAGATGGCGATATAGATTTTGTATTGGGCAACTGGGGGCTGAATACAAAATTTAAAGCGAGTCCCGAGCGTCCTTTGACAATGTTTGTAAATGATTTTGACAGGAACGGAAAAGCGGAAGGTATTATTAACTGGTATCCACCATTGGATTCAGTTTCTTATCCGTTTGCAACCATGCCGGAGATAACCTCACAGATAGCTATCTTAAAAAGCCAGATATCGAAATATTCAGATTATGGAGATAAGAAATATGATCAGTTATTTTCACAGGAGCTTCGTGATAAATCGCTCAGGTATGAGGCAAACTACCTGCAGTCTGCAATTTTATATAATAACAACGGGAATTATGAATTACAAGCTTTGCCCATACAGGCTCAGTTTGCACCCATTTTTTCCATTACAGTAAATGATCTTGATAATGATGGGAAGACAGATATCTGGCTTGGTGGAAACTTTTATGCACTTAAACCACAGGCGGGCAGACATAATGCCAGCAATGGTATATTTTTAAAAGGAGCGGATAATGGCAGTTTTGTTTATGTGGCTCCTGAACGTTCTGGAATAAAGGTTAGAGGCGAAGTAAGGGATGCTGCAATAATTAAAGCTAAAGACGACAAACTCCATCTTATAGTAGCGAGAAATAATGATAAGGTATTATTGTTTGAAAGGGGAAAAAAATAAGGTATAATAATAAAAAGGTCGTTGATCAATCAACGACCTTTTTATTATTATCAATCAACTGGATGCTAATCATTCAGGACCGCCGGCCCACCATACTTTTGTTGTATAATCCTGGGCGCTTGCCCCGTTGGCAAAATTAGGATTAGCCGCTACTTCGGTATTAGGATATTTCAATTTTTGAGGTATTGTTCCATTGGTTACATTACCCGGGTAATTGGTAGGTGTTAATACCGGATAACCAGTCCTTCTCCAATTTGACCAGGCTTCCCACCAGTTAAGGCAATGATTTATCCAATACTGGTTACCTATCATTTCCAGTCCATTTGCCGGGGTATAAGGAAAGGTAGTTAAATACGTATTGACAGCACCATCAGATACAGTTAAAGACGCATCGTAAATGGTGTACATCTGCATACTAGCCTTAACGCCTGCATCATAATGCGCTTTTGCCTGTGCTGCTGTCAGTCCTCCAATTCCCCTTTGTGCAGCCTCTGCCAGCATCAGTTCTACTTCACCATAATTCATCAACATATAAGGGTCATCTCTGTCAAGCATCAGCGTATTGAGCTTAGAATAGGTCTGATCAATATTTAGATTTGGATTTCCCTCAATTACTTTCAGCATATTGATATCTTTTCCATTAGGCATACCTTTCTGATCCAGTGGATTTCCTTTATATACATCAAACCTGCCTTCTTTTACCCAGGTACCAATGCCTCCGCTGATAATCATCAACCGGGGGTCGTCGTCGGCAACGGAGCCGGTATTGGGTCCCTTCAGCATATCAATTAATGTTTTACTGAGTGTAGACCCTTCGCCGCCATCACCAGGCATATATGCTCGGGATATTCCATTTTGGTTAACCCACATATTAGGAGCTGTTGCCATTGGTACAATTACGTTGTCGTCATTGCTTGTAAAGACACCGCCTGCAACAGCTTTTTGCACATAAGTATTGGCTGTTGCCGCATCCACATTTGACAATCGCATAGCCAATCGTAACATCAGGGAGTAGCCCCACCTTTTCCATTTGGAAATATCTCCCTTGTAGTATAAATCTGCGGCAGCAAATCCATCAACAGGATCTGATGCCCCCAATGCTGCAGAAGCTTCGTCTAATTCTTTTAATAAATCGAGATAAACAGTTTTCTGCTTGTCGTAATGCGGAAAGAACACTTTTCCTGAAGCCTGTAATGCATCAGTATAGGGTATGCTGCCATAATAATCGGTAAGCCGGTGAAAGAGAAAAGCCCGCAGAATTCTCGTTGCCTGCTTCATATTGGCGTTTTTACCTTCTGCAAATCCACCTGTGCCTGTTTCTTTGAGAATAGCAGCAATATTTTTCAACTGATCGCTATAAATCATATCAAAAGGGGCGCTGGTAGCTTCGGAATTGTCCTGGTATTTATCGCCAGTGTTTGGAATGCCGCCTATAGCAGCCATTTGTTGAATGGCAGTAGAGGCAATGCCAATATTCGTCCTCCAGTCAATATACCTGTTATCGCCTGAAGAACCTGCCGATGCCGCGCCTAATTGGGCGGAAGTAAACATGAAATTCAGGTCAATGGTATTTTGGGACTGCGGGTCAATGTTAATATCCTGAAAGGATTTTTTGTTGCACGCTGTTATGAAAACTGAACCAGCCGCAATAATTACAATTAATCTGTTTATATATTTCATAAATAATACGCTTTTCTTTAAATTATTAGAATGTAGCTTTCAGGTTAAAACCCAATGTGCGGGTTGACGGCATCCCAAAGTAATCAAGACCTTGTGAGTTGGAACTGGTATAGCTTGATTCCGGGTCAATATTCTCCGTATTCTTATATAAAATAGCGAGGTTACGCGCAACAAAAGATACCATCAGGCTGCGTATGGGTGTGTTGGTAAATATGCGTGCCGGCAAGGTATACCCCAAAGTGATCTGGCGCAACTTTATGAAGGATGCGTCATATAAAAAACGTTCCGCCGCCCTGTTTCCAAGCTGGTTCCAATAATTTGCCGCTTCGCCGGGGCTGAGGGTTTTACTAAATGATTTGTAACCACCGCTGCCATCATCAGTTACGCCTGATATTGAAAGAGGTGCTTCACCTGCACGACCCAGCAATGTTTGTTTGGTAAAACCTGCCTGAGTCATTCTTACATTTGTTCCCGAATAGATATCGCCGCCCGATTTAAAATCAATCAGGAAACTAAGATTTAATCCTTTCCATGAAAAAGTGTTATTCAATCCACCTGTAAAATCAGGAACACCGTTCCCTATGATTTGATAAGAACCATCTGAAAGTGGTGCTCCATCAGCGTCATACACCAATAATCCCGTTTTGGGGTCGCGCATTTGTACTTGTCCGGTAATAACGCCATAAGGATGACCCACAATATGTTTGATAAATACTGTCCTTGTTCTGGGTTCTTCGCCAAGCACCTCAGTTTGCCCTTCAATAAGTGAAATTATCTTGCTTTTATTTTTAGCAAAATTGAGCGAAACGTCCCAGTTGAAATTACCTCTTACCGGTGTACCACTGAGCAAAAATTCTATACCCTTATTAGAGAGTTTGCCAAGATTAACGGTTGTGGAAGCAAAACCTGATGCTCTCGAGATAGTTGCATTTAAGATATCCTTAGTGGTAGTTTGATTGTAATAGGTGAAATCAATGCCTAACCTGTTATTTAAGAAACGTAACTCCAAACCGGTTTCGTATTCCGTGGACAAAAAGGGCACGAGGTCTGGATTAGGAAAATTGCTGCCGGAATTGAAGCCTCCAAGTGGTACACCCACATGCGTTGTACCTGCTGAATAACTTATGATCGTTTGGTATGCTCCAACCGAACTCACATTTCCTACCTGCGCCCAGCTGCCCCTCAGTTTTCCATAACTTAACCAGGAGGGCAGGTTGCTGAAGGCATCGGTAAATACAAAACTTGCGCCGACTGAAGGGTATAAAATCATATTTTTTTTAGGGTTCAGCACGGTAAACCAATCCTGTCTTGCTGTTCCTGTCAGGAATAGGTATTTGTTGTAGGATAGTTCCACAGAACCAAACAGTGAGTTTATTCCAACTTTTGAGTAACCATAACCATAAGATTTATCCCTTGCGTTGTTGATAGCTGCAAAGAAGGGGGTATTAAATCCGCTGCCGTTTGCCTCTATTCTTTCATAGGTGCTGCGCATCCGGTTACCACCAAAAAATGCATTTACACCCAATTTTCCGAATTCTTTGTCGAAGCCAACCATATACTGGAAGTTGATTTCGCGCTTTCTGATTTCAGATTCCTGTATAAATCCGTCACGGTTGTGACCAGTTCCCTGGGCAACTAACCTGCTCCCTTTTGTAGTGTACCAGTCCATGCCTGCCTGTCCGGAAATATAGAGGAAGTCAGTAATGTCGTATCTCACATTACCGGTGGTGATTACCCTGTCGCGTTTGTCGGAGTTAATATCCTGGTTGGCTACCCAATAAGGGTTTTGCTGCCACAGATTCTTAGATACCTGAAACTCTTCTCCGGGTGCCTTTTTATCACCAATGGCAATACCTTTATCTGACTGCATTTGCAATGAAGGTACGGATCCCGGTTTATTGGGGTCACCTAACAGATTCATCACATTCATATCGCCTGGCAGATAATATAGGGAGTTGACAATATTATCAGGTGAGTCAGATACATTTGGCCTGTTTTTAGTGTTTTCGTTGGAGTATAGCACCTTGGTACCAAAGCTGAGTTTCCTACCCATTTTTGAATTAGCTGCCAACGAAAGATTGATCCTCTCAAAACCGGAATTGGGTATAATGCCATTATTTTTTAAATGTGCTGCAGAAAACCTGAAATTTTGTGTTTCGCTACCTCCGGTCAGGGCAATACTATTGGTAATTGTGTTACCTGTTTTAAAGAATCTCTTCCAGTTATCGCCTGAATAGGAATAAGGCCGGCTAATACTGTCAAATTGCATAACCTGGCTTCCGTCAAATTTTGGCCCCCATGAACTTAATGCCCAATCATTAGCCCAAACTTCATCAAATGTTGTTGGTTTTGTTGCTACAGAGTTTTGAAGTGTTGTCCCCACATAACCACCTGAACCATGTGTTTTTTGAAAATCGGTGAGGTTCCGCACTGTTTCAAAAACATAATTAGAATTAAACTCTACACCTAATCCTTTTTGGGCTGCTCCTCTTTTGGTGGTAATCAGAATTACGCCATTGGCAGCCCTTGATCCATATAATGCCGCTGCGCCTGCGCCTTTTAGTACCGTCATTGAAGCAATATCGTCGGGGTTTATACTGCTCATACCATCCCCTTCATCGGCGCCACCCCATATACCTGCCTGTCCGTTATTGCTGTTATCCATGGGCACGCCGTCAATAACATATAATGGCTGATTGTAATTTTCATTAGCCCCCAGTGTTTTTGCTCCCCTGATAACAATGCGGGTGGAGCCGCCCGGGCCGGAAGCAATTTTGGATACATTCACACCGGCAACCCGACCGGCTAATCCGTTAACTACACTATTTTCACGTGCCTGAGTGAAGTTATCTCCCCCTACCTTTGTAGCAGAGAACTGCAACGACTTAGCATTTCTTTCAATACCTAAGGCGGTTACTATCACATTTTCAAGTTGTTGTGCTTCCTTACGTAAAGTAATATTTACCAGTTCGCCTGATACCTGTACTTCCTGTGTAGCATACCCTACAAAGGAAAAGATCAAAGTATTAGATCCGCCTGGCATTTGGATGGCATACACACCATCCGCCTGTGAGACTGTGGTGATTTTTTTACCTTTTACGGAAATATTTACACCGGGAATTGCTTCACCGCCTTCGTCCGTTATTTTTCCGGAAACAGTGCGGTTCTGTGCTGAAACCCCAACACATACGGCAAGAAGCAGTAAGATGGAGCTTAGAGTGCGTAACTGTTTAATGAGAATAATCATAATTGTTTTTGTCGGTTTGGTTATAAAAAATAGATGTTTACAAAACAAACTCCTCTTTATTTTAAAAAATAAAGGAAAGTATGAGAGCAAATAAAAAGGCTGTATTAAAGGTTTTGAATTTATTAATTCTTTTTTATGTGAAGGAGTTCTCGCCTGAATTAAGGGTCAAAGTTATGAGGGTAGTAACCAATTATAAATATTAATATAATGTACCCATTTGAATAGCAACGGGGAGGTATCATAACAGCAGTTTTAATTGTAAAATCAAATTAAAGCTACAACAAATGTTTTAATAAATTTAACAAGTGTTAAACTATTTAATAAATTTCTATCTGTATCTGACTATAGATCAATATTCATAAAAAAGAAGATTATTGTTACTTATCCCAATCGTAAGTAATTGTTTTCCACCGATATTCAGAAATTCAGCGCCTTTTACATCTCCCCGTATAGAAAGACCTGAATTAAATTGTGGGAGATATTCAAAATCGCCATTACCATTATTAAGCAGAACACAGCCATAGTTAGAATCAATAGCGCCTATCTTTAAGCGATTGTCTGAAAGATTGCCCATCAGTAATATATCGGGTTTGTTGTCTGAGTTAAAATCTTTTATCAGTGTCCTGGTTATTACTGAGAACTGTGCCTGTGACGGTAGAGTTTTTTTTTCGTAATGATCATTACGGCTAAAAAATATAACAGACCTGCATTCTGTTGCTTCAAGTTTTGTAGCCCTTTCAAGTTCTTCATTGCTAAATATGGTCTTCATTGTAGCATTTGCATAGTCCTTATATGTTGCAAATTTCCGGCGCATTGCAGGAATCTGATCGTTCAATTCGCTACGGCTTACAAAAGGATAACTTTTTCCCTGTATATAAAAATTTAAAAAAGGATCTAACGTACCATTATAGTCGAAGTCGGCATAATACAATGTTGCCGGCTCATCTGGTGATATATGTATGGGTGTATTTTGGCCAATATTCCCCGCAACTATATCTTCTTTTCCATCTCCGTCAAGATCGGCTACCTGCAGACTGAACCAAATACCGGTTTCTTTTTTGCCAAAATATTTTTCGGTGGCATCAATAAAACCTGCCGGTTTGTTAAGGAATATCATGATGGGCATAAATTCGCCACAAATGACAAGATCTTTTCGACCATCGCTATCCACATCTGTCCATGCAGCATCTGTAACCATTCCTATAGTTGAAAACGGAATTTCTGAAGAGGTAAATTTCCCATGTCCATTGTTCACCAGCAAATAGCTTTTGGGAGCTAACGGATATTTACCTGGTATTATTCTGCCTCCTACAAAAATATCTATATCTCCATCATTATCGAAATCACAAGGTCGTACACAAGATTTAGAGGATTCATTCAATACGGGCAAGTATCCGCTTACCTGAGTAAGATTTCCTTTACCATCATTTATATACAATTCATCCTGCAGCGATTTAGTATCGGGTTCATATTGCGCATATCCGCCTTTGGCTATATACAGATCCTGGTAACCGTCGCCATTGGCATCAAAAAATGCAGCTGCCGAAATGGTGGATTGAGATTCATCACCAATTTCAATGGTACTAAATTGTCCGTTTGCATTTTGGATATAAAGTCTTCCGGTCTGTGTATCCTGTCCGCTGATAAACAGATCTTCCAATCCGTCTTTGTTTACATCTCCTTTAGCCATAACCGGTGATGTCTTAGAGTACATAAACATCATGAGTGGTTGGCGTGTAAAATCATTTTCAGTATTTGCCTTGTTGTTATATTTTATATAATCTGGCGCTTTTCGAAAAAGGGGAAATGTTTTTTTCACTTCCGGAGTATAAGGTTTACTGTCTTTGCCATACTGCAAGGTTAGCTTTTGATTGGGTGTCACGTTACTAATAATCTGCATGGTATTATCCGGCCAGATAATTTTTATAGAATCTATGGTGGTTTGATGTGCAAGCCCGAAATGTAATACTGTAGGTAAACAGGATAAATAACCACGACTGGGATTTACCTCCTGGTATTGCATCATACCCTTCGAAAAAATATAAACTTTTGCACCTAAAGCATATATGTTTGCGGTTTTGTACTTTAACTCCAGCGAAATGAAGTTGCTGTTGCCACTCTCCCGGCTCGTATTCTTGTATATCAGTGCAGGATCGTTCAGTTGATTAATTACTATATCCAAATCACCGTCGTTATCCAGGTCGGCATATACAGCTCCTGATGAAATACCCGGATGTTCCAATCCCCATTGTTTGACCTGATTAGTAAAAGTCAGATTGCCATTATTTTTGAATATATAATTGTTTAATTTGGTTTCGGGCATTGCATTTACAAGATCCATCAACTGAACCGGTTCAGCTTTCATTGCTTTCTGAATCTTATAATCACCCCAATGCCGGAGAAAATCTTTATCAGTATAATCCCGCAAATAACCATTTGTTACAAGTATATCTTTAAAACCGTCATTGTCAAAATCTGCAAACAATGGGCACCAACTCCAGTCGGTATTTGATACACCGGCAAATTGTGCAATTTCGCTAAATGTTTTGTCTCCGTTATTTAACTGCAGCACATTGCGCATATACTGCGGCGTAATCCCCTGGTTGACCATTAGCAAATAGTGTTCATATTTCTCCTGAATTTGTAAAGTCTTTTGCCTGTAATTGTCTTCAGGCAACATATCAAGTGAATAAACATCGGGCAAACCATCGTTGTTGAAGTCGGCAATATCCACACCCATGGAAAACTGAGCAAGGTACCTGAAGTATTGCCTGGAAGATTCTGTGAAAGTGCCGTTGTGATTATTGATATAAAAGTAGTCCGGTTCATTGTAATCATTGGTTACATAAATATCCTGCCAGCCATCTTTATCTATATCGGTTATGGTAATGCCGAGTCCAAACGTAAGCGGGTTTTGAGTTATGCCTGCCTGCCGGGATATATCCACAAACCGGTTATTTCTGTTCTCATAAAGTTTATTTCCGGCTAATTCGTCAACTTCGGCACGATATCTTGATAATTCAGAATTGTCAATTTTTCGGGTACTGTGATTCAGTAAAAAAACATCAAGATCGCCATCATTGTCAAAATCAAAAAAGGCAGCTTGTGTACTATGACTTTTATCATCCAGCCCATATTCTGCTGCTTTTTCTTCAAATTTGAGGTTTCCCATATTGATGAACAACTGATTTCTACGCTTATCATCAGTGACTTTGCCTGAATAGCAAACGTAAATATCCAAAAGTCCATCTCCATTTACGTCTGCCATGGTAGCGCCGGTCTTCCAGCTTCCGGGACTTCCTTCTAATTTTTCGGAAGCATTTCTTGTGATGTCCTTAAACTTCATATCCCCCAGGTTCAGGTAAAGTTTATTTGGTTCCATATTAGCCGTGAAGAATAAGTCTGGCAATCCATCATTATTTATATCGCCTACCGCCACCCCGCCACCGTTGTAAAAATACTCGTAGGATAATACATTGAGATTTTCGGAGTTATGAATGTTATTGCTAAATTTAACTCCCGTTTCTTTGGGTGATAATTGTCTGAATAATGGAGATTCCTGCGACTTTGCAAGCGAAAATATAAGGGTATAAACGAAGCTTAATGCCGTTACCTTTAGATAAAAAAGATTCATATATAACAGATTAAACAGTTGTTTTGATGTAAGGCTTAGATAAAGATAAAGTTTTGCAAAGCTACTTACAGGCTTTTGTTTAAATAATCTTTTCTGGTAATAAATCATTAACCGGTACTTATTTTATTCAAATAATTGATAGATTTTTACGAAAGACTGAATTGCAACTGTTGTTATTTCACCTCTTTAAAAGGCTTTTCTGCATCTCCTGTCCAGCGGTATAACTGAAGATTGCAATATTGCTTTTTATTTTCAGTCACCCCGTTTTGAGAAATATAAAAATAGCCGTTGCCCAGGGAGCAGATGCCGGTAGCACCCCATTTATAATGCCATCCATATATTCCACTATTTTCATCATGCTTACCGGCTTTTGCCAATTGCAGCACGTTGCTCTGCTCACTGTTGTCAAATCCTTTTAATATTTGCGGCACCGGACTTTGAGCACCGTCTATAGCAAACAGGCTATAATTGGGGAATATTGATTTTTTGCCGGGGTAAACTGCGGCAAACCAATACCCGGTGTTGGCATCATATTCCAGGTTCTGAACGCCATAGGTGGTGTTGCCGGTGTAAAGGAAATATGTATTCAGCGGTTTGGCTGGCCCGCTTACATCAAAACTACTTTGCGAAAGTGGGCGTTCAAATCGCCTGAGGTTGTTTGGATCATATTGTAATATCACCTGGTAATCGTTGTCGGTGCGTGAGGTATCACCGTATATACCGTAAGCTATGTTTAATAAATTCATCCCAGTCTTTTGTCCGAACTGAGGACCGAAGGCAATGCCATCAATACCACTGCACCCGTAACGGTGTTCTACCTGCTTACCTCCATTCATCAGCTTTGCATTAAAATCATCAACCACTTCTTTTAAATAAACAGTACTGAGAATATTATTTTCTTCAGCATTCATGCCCGGGTGTGTTATCTTTTCCCCGTCGAATATTGCGATATAGAAAGCGTTTTTGTTTTCCTCTGTTTTCGATTCGTTTCCCAATCCTTTTAAAATGCCTTTGCCTATTTTATCATTTTTATATTCCAGTGAAGCATAGATGCGCCCGTCTTCGGGGTTCATAGCCAGGCAGCCCAGGTGCCCGATGAAGCCATCAACGCTGCCGATGATCTCTCCTTTTAAATTGGTCTTGACCAGGCTCGTTGTAAATGAAAAATAAGCATACCCGCGGCTGGTATCAATAGCAATGCCCTGCACATGAAAATTGCCGTCTTCAACATAGATCTTACGCGGAAGATCAGTTATAGAAAGCTGGTCTTTTCTGTCGTCGGATTGTTGTCCTTTCCGGGAACTATCGCAGCTCCATAGCGCAAAGATCATTAAGCATAAAGTCACGTTATTTTTGATACTCATATACGTTGATTAAGAATTGGTGAATGAGCAATGGTGAATAGTGAATCAATGTTGTTTCCTTAAGAAGGCATAGTGTTTTTAAGGGTAAGTTGTTGATTGCTGGTAACAGTACGATAAATCTCTGCGTTGCCGGAAATTTAAAAGTTTTATGATAATTCTTATGCTAAAGGAAACGACATTTATTGGAGGTAATGAAATTGATTTTAATATTTTAAACCCGGAATTGTGTGTAAGCAGGTATTCAGCATTGGCGGCAACATAACAGTCTGAAAATTTATTGACATCTTCATCTTTGAGTAATTGCCATTGGTAAAATACCTGTGTAAAATATACATTCGGAAGTTCCTTTAAAGCAATAAGGAAATCATGGGCAATGGACGGAGAATATTTGGCTTTCACGATTTCCTCATATTCCGGCAGGGTGTGCATTTTGACGTATTCCTGCGAAAAACAGCTTACACATCTGCCATAGCGGGTATCTCAGCTACCTGGTAAACGCCGGCATCTAATTTCTTCTTGGTTTCTTCAAATGCGACTAATGTTCTGTCAATATCTTCCTGGGTATGCGTGGCTGTGGGGATCAGCCTGTAGATAATATGTCCTTTGGGGATGACAGGATATACAACTATAGAACAGAAGATACCATAGTTTTCCCTAAGATCCATCACCATGGCAGTTGCTTCTTCCACTCCGCCTTTCATATATACAGGTGTAACTACGCTATTAGTGTTACCGATATCAAACCCCTTTTCTTTTAATCCTTTTTGCAGCGACAAAGCATTCTTCCACAATTTTTCTTTGTACTCTGGATGGGTGCGCAACAGTTCAAGACGTTTTAAGTTGCCAATCACTAATGGCATCGGCAAACTTTTCGCAAATATCTGGCTACGGATATTATAACGTATGTAATCAATGATGGCTTTATCACCGGCAACAAACGCACCGATTGATGCCATTGATTTGGCAAAAGTGGAAAAATAGATATCTATATCATCCTGTACCCCCTGTTCTTCTCCGGCACCGGCACCGGTTTTGCCAAGTGTGCCAAAACCATGCGCATCATCTACCAGCAATCTGAACTGATATTTTTCCTTTAAGGCAACAATTTTTCTCAGTTTTCCCTGGTCTCCGGCCATTCCAAATACACCTTCAGAAATAACTAATATACCGCCATCCGATGCTTGTTTTTCAATCAAAGCAGTTGCCCTTTGCAATTGTTTCTCAAGGTCGGCAATATCGTTATGCTTAAATACAAAGCGCTGACCTGCATGCAGGCGAACTCCATCTATTATGCAAGCATGGCTTTCAGCATCGTAAACTATCACATCATGACGGCTGCACATCACATCAATAATACTCACCATGCCCTGGTAACCATAGTTAAGCAATACCGTATCTTCTTTATGTACAAAAGAGGCTAAATTACTTTCCAGTTGTTCGTGGTAATCAGAATTTCCGCTCATCATTCTCGCACCCATAGGCAGGGCCAGTCCAAATCGTGCTGCCGCATCAGCATCAGCTTTTCTCACTTCAGGATGATTAGCCAGCCCCAGATAATTATTCAGGCTCCATACAATCATTTCTTTACCCCTGAACGACATTCTGCTTCCGATTTCTCCTTCAAGTTTTGGGAATGCAAAATATCCATGTGCTCTTTCACGATGTTGACCAAGAGGTCCATAATTTTTTACCAGTCTTTCAAAAATATCTGCCATAAAACACTTTGTTTTTCAATAAAAGCGGAGTACCAATGCGGTGCGCAAAGGTAACTATTTCTGCAACACGTATAGTTGCAGAAAAGTTAACAGCAGGAATATAAATACCGACGGAATATTATTTTTTGAAATTGCAGATTACAAAAAACATTGTGTATCAATATTTAATATTACAAAAAACGATTGTGTACAAATTGGAAATAAAAAAGCATCACCGGAAAGGGTGATGCTGAATTCATATAAAAATTGAGATGATTATTTTAACCTGGCTACAAGGTGTTTGTTTATTTCTTCAAGAAAATCTTCTGTGTACAGGTAATGTTCCCCGGGGTTTACTTTGTTGCCATGGATACACACTGCAAGATCCTTGGTCATTTTGCCACTTTCTACAATTTCTATACAAACTGCTTCTAATGTATTGGCAAAATCAATAAGTGCCTGGTTGCCATCAAGCTTTCCACGAAATGCCAATCCCCTTGTCCAGGCAAAAATAGAGGCAATAGGATTGGTAGAAGTAGGTTTACCCTTCTGATGATCGCGATAGTGACGGGTTACAGTACCATGTGCCGCTTCTGCTTCAAGTGTTTTACCATCAGGTGTTACCAGCACTGAAGTCATTAATCCCAGCGAACCAAATCCCTGTGCTATGGTATCGCTCTGCACATCGCCGTCATAATTCTTGCATGCCCATACAAAATTTCCGTTCCATTTCAGGGCGCTTGCCACCATATCATCTATAAGGCGGTGTTCGTAGGTAGTACCTGCAGCCTCAAACTGTGCTTTAAATTCATTATCATAAATTTCCTGGAAGATATCTTTAAATCTTCCGTCATATTTTTTCAGGATAGTATTTTTGGTAGAAAGGTATAGCGGCCACTTTTTGCTGAGCGCCATATTGAAGCAACTCCTGGCAAAGCCTTTGATACTTTCATCAGTATTGTACATTGACAAAGCGACACCATCGCCTTTGAAGTTGAAAACCTCAAAAGTTTGGGGTGCACTGCCATCTTCAGGAGTGAAAGTCATGGTGAGTTTTCCTTTGCCCTTAATTACAGTATCTGTGGCACGGTACTGGTCACCAAAGGCATGACGGCCAACTATAATAGGGGCTGTCCAGTTGGTTACAAGCCGGGGTACATTCTTCATTACAATCGGCTCGCGAAATACTGTCCCGTCTAATATATTTCGAATGGTGCCATTTGGACTTTTCCACATGTGCTTCAGGTTAAATTCTTTTACCCTGGCTTCATCGGGGGTAATAGTAGCACATTTAATCCCCACACCATATTTTTTTATGGCATTAGCTGCGTCCACAGTTACCTGGTCATCTGTTTTATCCCTGTGCTCGATACCCAGGTCATAATATTTAATGTCAATGTCCAGATAAGGCAGGATCAGTTTGTCTTTAATAAATTTCCAGATGATCCTTGTCATTTCATCTCCATCCAGTTCTACCACCGGATTAGCTACTTTTATTTTTTGCGCCATGCCCTTTTTTTTAGGTTAAAAAATTTGGTTGACCGCAAATGTACAGCCTTGCTATTGAATAGGCAAGCAGTTGGTATATCATTTATTAATTATAGAAGGATTGAGGGGGTAAGGTGAAAATCTTTTTTTGTCTTATTTTATAAATAATCTTTAATGAGATTCTTTATTTGTTTATCTGTAATGTTATCTATTTCACCCTTAGAATAGATGGAGAAAAGCAATACTGTGGTTTGTGTAACTTTTACAAATGATAAAACCCGGGCGCTTCCTGATTTCCCCTTGTTTTTGGATGCAATTGCCAAACGTATTTTATATATATCGTTTCCCAGTGGAATACCAAGAGTCGGATTTTCTTCCAGATTGATGAAGAGTTCAGACAGTTCAGCTTTTAAAGACGGATATTTTTTTGTGAGTCTTTTAGCTTCTTTTTTAAAATTTTCAGATAATACTATCTTATATCTCATTTAGAAAATCTTTCGCAGGAGTAGTTTTTAATTTCCCCTCTTTGAAAAGGTGTACTTCCTGTAATCCGGTTTTTATGTTGTCTAACACACTATCACGACCTCCTTCATCCGTCTCAATTTTTTTTACATAGTTCAGATTCTTGGCCAGTTCAATAAAATGGTTGTATTCTTTATCTGTTGTATATACTGTAACATGCCTCATAATTGTTTCTGTTTAAATTTTTTTTCAAAGATGCTCAAGGGTTTTTCTACAAGGTTTAAAAATTCTTAATAATGTAATTCAAAAATATACAGACATGACAAATTTATCTAAATTAGTTTAAATAATTATCAATAAGGGTGCATTAGGCGTATTTCAAATTTTTGCACTATTGTTTCCCCTCGCCACGGAGTGGCGAGGGGATTTAAAGGGGTGAGGGGAAAATATAGCAGCGAAAATTTGGAATACATCCAACAACACGATTAATTATTTACCGGGTTAACTTTGTATTAATATACCGGAGGCATGTAATGATAACTGAGGAAACAGATATTACTTATTTTGTACCCACTGGTTCTATCGTAAGGAAAATATGGGGAAGGGCAGAAACTGTACTTTTTATTTTTGCAGGTGCGGCTGCAGAGTTCTCACTCAACAAATCTGTAGACTGGCTGTATTTTACCGGGAAACTACCTCATGATCCGATAGGACGTTTGTTCTCTACCGTTAGCTATGCCAGGAAAATTATTTTTTTTAAAGAAAATACGGCGCTCGGAGCTATTGATAAAATGAGGCAGGTACATACAACTGTGGAAGGGGCAAGAGGCGCATCTATACCAGACTGGGCATATCGAGATGTATTGTATATGCTCATTTATTGTTCCATCACTTCATTCGAATTGATAGAGCGCAGACTTACAAAGGAGGAAAAGGAAGAAGTGTTTCGTGTGTTCATTACTGTGGGGCAGCGAATGGGGCTTACAGATTTGCCAATTACTTTTGACGAATGGGTCGCAGACCGCAGGAAACAACTGGTTCAGGATATTGAGAAAAGTAACTTTACTCTCGATCTTTACAAGCAATACCGAAAGCACCTTGGGTTGTTGCGGTATATCATTTTATTGAAAGTACAGGGTCGTATTGCACCGGAAGAAGTAAGAAGGTTACTGGGTTTAAAATCTTCTGCGATTGTACCTGCTGCCGTTTGGTTATACAAGATCGTTTCAATTTTTAAAATGGACCAACTGTTGAAACCTTATTTGCTGCCATTAAAATACAAGAGGCAGTTCATGGAGATGGAGAAAGGGGAGACGTGAAACGATAAACGCGAAACAATAAACGTGAAATGTGAAACGATAAACCATAATTCATTTCCACAATACCTCTGCTGCTCATTATTTTTTGATCAACTGTACCAGTTCCCAAAGCACGATACCTGCTGCAACAGAGATATTCAGAGAATGTTTCATGCCTGCCTGTGGAATTTCAATGCATCCATCACATAGGGGCAGCACTTCATCTGATACTCCACTCACTTCATTTCCAAAAACCACTGCAATTTTTCCCGCTGTTGATTTTCCTGTTAGTCTTTGCCAGTCGAGATTACCAAGCAAAAGACTTCCTTCTGCCTGCTCTATAGCCCATATATTAAAACCCGTTGTGCGAAGTTGTTGCACCGCATCTTTTGCTGATGAACAATATTTCCAGTTTACAGTTTCAGTTGCACCAAGTGCGGTTTTATGAATATCACGATGCGGGGGTTGCGGAGTATAACCGCATAGGTATATCCCTTCAATTAAAAAAGCATCTGCAGTCCGAAAAACACTGCCTACGTTGTGCATGCTGCGTATATTGTCCATAACGACTACTATTGGTGTTTTCTCAGACCGCTTAAATTCCTCTACCGATTTCCGGTTCAGTTCATCCATACTTAATTTTCGCATGTGACAAAGATAGCAATTCACTTACCGTCATTACTTTTTGTAGAAAGCATTATATTTTGCATGCAGTTTTTACTGACTAAATGTTTTTTGACATCTTGTCATTTTTTATACAGATTTTTGTTTATTGATTACATTTATTCTCAAATAACTTAAAGCATGGAAAGAATAATTATTGATATGGATGAAGTGATGGCAGATACCATGGGGGCAATGTTTGAATGGTATTATAAAAATTATACACAACCGCTCGACTATTCTAAAATGAAAGGTTCGTGGATGCTTGGAATTCCTGAAGATCACAAATCCGCTGCCCGGGAACTGTTATACAGTGAGGGTTTTTTTCGTCATCTTCCTGTGATGGACGGTTGCGTGGATGTAATGGATGAACTCAATAAAAAGTATGAAGTGTTCATAGTGTCGGCGGCGACTGAGTTTCCCAATTCCCTCAGAGATAAATTAGAGTGGCTCAACGAACATTTTCCTTTTTTGTCCTGGCGGCAGTTGGTACTTTGCGGAGATAAGCGGATGATATTGGGTGATTATATGATTGACGACCATGTGCGCAACCTCGTACATTTTAAAGGGAAGCCCTATCTTTACAGTACTATTCTCAATAAAGATGATACCGGTTATGACCGGATAAATAACTGGCAGGAAGTGGCAGAGAAGTTTTTGTAGTTTCTGATTTTTGGTTTATAGTTTATAGTTTTTGGTTTATTGTTTCATCTAACTTCAAACCCCAAACATCAAACCCCAAACCAATCTCAAATCAAAAAAGGCTTATGGATTTTAGTGACATGCATAGTTTGCCGGCGTGGGATGATCACCGCATGTTGAAAAAAATATATGAGGGGGAAGAGTGGAAGTTGCGTCCTCAATTTGAAGCTGCAGAGAAATTATACAATAAATGGCGGGAGATTTTTGTGCTGGTAGAATCATATTGTGAAACCTTACAGGATTCGGCGGATTATGACCATGCAGAAAAAAACAAGGAATTAATCGGTCAGAATCTTTTTATTGTTGCCCCGAAAATTATTGGCGCTGCCGGTGCAGCTACTTATGTACTACAAATGGAAAACGCTTCCATTGTGCGCAACAACTGTCGCGAAATGATGGAGCAGATAAGTTTCACTGCTATTGTAGGGGCTGGTGAGGAAAAATATGCGGAAGCAATAGAAAGAGAAATGGAAATTTTTCGTAATTTATTCAGGGATTGGGTGGCAACATTCGCAAAGGATGATAATGAAGATGAGTGGGGGTTGTTTTAACTAATGCATCTTTATTTCGTAATATTTATTTAATAAACCCTCAAACGGAAATGATGAACAAAATTATTTTTTGCCTGTTATTCTCTATTTGCCTACAGTCTGTCTGGGCACAAAAAAATACACCAATAATTATTGCTACCTATAATCTCAGGTATAACAATCCTGGTGACAGTTTGAATGCATGGCCATACCGGAAGGAAAATGTAAAAGCACTGATCCGCTTTCATGAATTTGATATTTTCGGCACGGAAGAAGGATTGATTGACCAGATAAAAGATATAGCAGAATTGCAGGAATATGCCTATACCGGCAAAGGACGCGATGACGGAAAAGAAGCAGGTGAACATTCAGCTATTTTTTACAAAAAGGATAGGTTTAAACTGCTCGAATCGGGTGATTTCTGGCTGAGTGAAACCCCCGACAAACCAGGTAAAGGCTGGGATGCAAAATGCTGCAACCGTATTTGCTCCTGGGGAAAGTTCAAAGATCTACTGACAAAAAAAGAGTTTTTCTTTTTCTGCGTACATTTCGATCACCAGGGTGTGATAGCCCGTCGTGAATCAGGTAAACTGATGGTGCAAAAGATAAAAGAGATCGCAAAAAATACACCGATTGTTTGTGTTGGCGATTTTAATTCCACTCCCGAAACCGAACAGATCAAAGAAATGCAATCTATTCTTAAAGATGCATATCAGGTTACCGAAATGCCGCCTTATGGACCTGTCGGCACTTTTAATGCATTTAAATTTGATGCACCGATGAAACACAGGATAGATTATATATTTGTTAGCCCGCAAATTAAGGTGCTTAAGTATGGCGTACTCACTGATGCTAATGACCAGCGTTATCCTTCAGACCACCAGCCGGTAATGATTAAAGCTTTATTACCGTAATGATACTACCATCAATTTCTTTTAAACCTGTCATTTGACAGGTTTTTCTGTATTTGGGAAACTACTTTTCCGCATTTCGTAACAATAGGTCATGCCATATGTTCATATTTTTGCGGCGAATTTGAATTGATATGCGAATTTTCCACCAATGTTTGTTGCTGAGTTTTTTCAGCACGGTTTTATTTTGTACCCCATCCAGTGCCCAAATACTAACAGGAGAAGATAGTTTAAATGCCGGTTTAGTAACGAGGGAGCAGTCTACCATTTTGTCGGGTTATGGCGAGGCCAGGTATAGCCTGGATACCCGTCGTAAAAATGCAGAAGTTTCTCTCAGCAGGGTGGTCTTATTTGTTGGTCATAAGTTTAATAACAAAATATCTCTTTTTACAGAATTAGAGCTGGAGGATGCTTTGGTAGTAGGCCAACAGGGTGATGAAGCCGGTGTAGGAAAGGGAGGAATAAGTATGGAACAGGCTTTTTTAAAATTTAATCTTACCCCCACCACCTACCTCGTTGCAGGGTTATTCATTCCCAGGCTCGGTATTATCAACGAAAATCATTTACCTACCACATTTAATGGTGTAGATCGTCCCTTTGTGGAAGAACTTATAATTCCTTCCACGTGGCGTGAGGTTGGAGTTGGGATCTATGGTGGAGTAAAAGGAGTGCCTGGTCTCAATTACAGTTTTACACTTACTAACGGCCTCAACTCTGAAGGCTTTAGTAATGGAAGCGGTATAAGGGGTGGACGTCAGTTGGGTTCTGCTGCTACCGGGCTTGGACTAGGCGCTTCAGGATCTTTGTTATACTATATCAATAATTTCCGCCTGCAGGCATCGGCATATATCGGCGGATCCACCGCTGTGGAAAAAAGAGTGGCAGATAGTTTGCAATTGAACTCAGGACCTTTTGGTAACCCGGTAATGCTTGGAGAGATTAACGGACAATACAGCAATAATGGATGGAGCATCAGAGCAATTGTTTCCGGTATAAACATCCCAAATGCTAAGAATATCAACCTTGCTTATGCCAGCAATACTCCCTCTGCAATATATGGAGGCTATGCCGAAGCTGCCTACAATATATTGTATGCAAAGCATAAAGACGAAAAAACTCTGGCAGTGTTTGGACGGTATGAATATCTTGATCTGGGAGCAAAACTTCCGTTTAACGGAATTAAAAATGATGCTAACCGGCAACACTATATCGTAGCCGGGATAACCTATAAGCCTATACGCGGCATTGCAATAAAAGCTGATTATGTGCAGCGTGTTACGGGGGAACCAAATCCCGCATTGATCATCACACCTTTTCCGCAATCAATACCCTACTATAAGAGTAATGGATTTGTAAATCTGGGTGTAGCTTATAATTTTTAGAGATGACAAGCAGAAGAGATTTTATAAGAACAGGTTGTAAACATTGTGCAGGAATGCTGGGTATTAGTATGCTGCTGGAAAGTTGCGGTACTTCGGTGCCATTGTTTAAAACCAATACCCATAATGATAGTATATCCATCCCTGTTAATGAATTTTCCGGAGGGAAGAATATGGTGATTGTAAGGGTTCCTAAGCTGGAAAACGACATCCTGCTGGTAAAGAAGGAGGATCATTTTAATGCACTAAATCTGAGATGTACCCACGAAGGGTATGGTCTTACCCCCACTTCAAAACGAATTGTTTGCTCCGCCCACGGCAGCACGTTTGATTTTGACGGGAATGTGCTCAAAGAACCTGCATTGAAGCCTTTGAAAAAGTTTAACACTGAAATTATTGATAACAATATAATTATTCATTTAACCTGAAATTGAAAATAATGCTGAAATTGAAATACCTGCTGCTTTGGTTGAGTATAGGAATTGTAACCATTTTCTCCTGTACTAAAGATGATAATAACGGAGAAGTTGATATTACTGCTCTTAACACAGAAATATTACAGCATACAGCTTCCAATGTATGTGCAGCCAGCTATGAGGACCTTTCAGCAAAAGCCGGGCAGTTGCTTACTGCGGTAAATACTTTGAATACTACCACTAATGATGCCAACCTTAATGCCTGCCGTGATTTGTGGAAATCTATCCGCCAAACCTGGGAAAAGTCTGAAGCCTGGCTTTTTGGACCAGTAGACGTTGACAAAATTGATCCCAGGATTGATACCTGGCCCGTTGACTTTAATGATCTAAACACTGTATTGGCCAGTTCAGATGAATTGAATGAAGAATATATAGCATCCTTAAATGAAGATCATGATGCTTTAAGAGGGTTTCATCCTATTGAATATTTATTATGGGGGCAGAATGGCGGGAAAACTGCATCCGAACTTACTGTAAGAGAAAAGGAATACCTGCTTGCTCTCGCCCAGAACCTTAAAACACTTGCCGATGAAGTAAAAACAAGCTGGACCGGCGGTTATGCAAACCTGTTAGCCACAGCAGGTACTTCGGGTAACTCAGAATATCCATCCCGTAAAGTAGCTTTTGAAATTATTGTGGATGCAATGGCCGGTATTTGCGATGAAGTAGCAAACGGCAAAATAAAAGATCCTTTTGACGCACAAAACCCCAAATTGGAAGAAAGTCCATTCGCAAAAAATTCCATCACCGATTTTACTAATAATATCATTGGCATAATGGAAATATACCAGGGTAATTTTGCTGAGGATGGAAAAGGGCTCGAAGACCTGGTTCGCGCCTATAACCTCTCACTCGACAATGAAATTAAAACAAAACATGGTACAGCAATAGCAGCCCTGAAGGCCATTACTGTTCCTTTTGGAGAAGCGATACTGACAAAACAAACTCAGGTGCAAACTGCCATGGATAAAATTAACGACCTGGCAACAACACTCGAAGAAAAGCTGAAGCCTTTTGTGCAGCAATATGGAAATTAAAGAATCCCAATATTGTATCATATTCTTTGAACCCTAAAAATAATGAGTGATTGATGAGGATTCCCGCTACGTATAAACTGTGTTTCTTTCTGATACTATTCATTGCAGCAGTGCTGATAGCCTGCAACAAATATGATACAGGATATAGCAATCCCGATGATGAGTGGAGAAACGGGGGCAAACAAACGGTTTTTGACCAGAGCAGCAAAGCTTTTGGGCATCCATTTCCTTCCTTATCCGAAACTTTAAAACGTGTACATGAAGTAGGTGATATTCAATTTGAAGCAACATTTGTATCGGCGCCGGCTCCCGTAAATCCGGGGCTGGGACCTATTTTTAATAATGTAGGTTGTGCTTCATGCCATATAGGTGACGGACGTGGAAAGGTTCCCGGTGCAGGGGAAACCTCCGTTCTTATGCTTTTCAGGATAAGCAGGGCAGGAAATGATCCTCATGGCGGGCCTAATCCTGTTCCCGGGTATGGAGATCAATTGCAGAACCGTGCCAATATTGGTATACAAAAAGAGGGTGATGTATCTATCACCTATCATGATGAAACTTTTTATTTTGATGATGGTGCTCCCTATAATTTGCGTTTCCCAACCTATACGGTTACCAATACCTATACTGCTTTCCCGACAGACGTGATGCTTTCACCCCGGGTGGCTGCACCTGTTTTTGGTTTAGGCTTGCTGGAAGCGGTAAGTGATGCAGATATACTTTCCAGGGCTGATGAAAAAGATAACGATGGCGATGGCATCAGTGGCAAACCCAATTATGTCTGGAATTTTACAACTAATTCCACTACACTCGGACGATTTGGATGGAAGGCCAATCAACCCAGCTTATTGCAGCAGGTAGCAGCAGCATATAACCAGGATATTGGGATAACTAATAGTATTTTTCCTAAAGAAAGTACAATAGGGCAACCACAGTATGATGGGTTGTCTGATGATCCTGAACTCTCGGATAGTATATTGTACAGTGTTGAGTTTTATGTGAAGACCCTTGCTGTTCCGGGAAGAAGAAATGTTAATGAACCAATGGTACAGCAGGGTAAACAATTGTTCACGAGTGCGGGTTGCGATAAATGCCATACCCCCACTATGCGTACTGCAGTAAATGTTACTTTTCCTGATGTAAGCAATCAACTCATACATCCTTATACTGATATGCTGCTGCATGATATGGGAGACAGCCTTGCCGATCATCGGCCTGATTTTCTGGCAACAGGCAATGAATGGCGCACAGCACCCCTATGGGGAATAGGGTTAACTCAAAAAGTGAACGGGCATAATAATTTTTTACACGATGGCAGGGCAAGAAGTTTGATGGAAGCCATTTTGTGGCATGGTGGTGAAGCGCTTAATGCCCGTAATAAAGTGAAAGCCATGACTTCTGACGAAAGAAATGCACTGATCAAATTCCTGGAATCGCTTTAAGCGACTTTACTTCGTTGCTCATCACACTGTCAGGTGTATGGTTATGTTCCCTGTTACTAAAGTTTATACACTTATTTTACATGTTTTATTTCGTCAGCGGAAGGACCGTATAAACCCGGAACCGGTACCTCCAACAGCCGGAGATATACAGTGAGCTGAGCCCGGTGATGAATGATATGATTTAGTACCATCTGCCTGATCGCAGTTTTCCTGGGCAACTCATATACTGTCATACCATTCTTAGCAAATATCCATTTAGTTTGAAATTGTTCATCGGTAGTTGCTAAAAGTATATCGGCAGCTTCCTGAATGCATTTTTCAAATTGTTTCAGCAGATCCTCAATACTACTTGCTGTAAGCCTGTTAAATGATCCGGGAACCATGTTGTATACATCTTGTTCAAGAATGATTCTTACCCATTGCGGCAGTTCGGCTACGTGACAGGCTAAACGTCCAAGCGACATGCTTTTTTCGTGGGGCTTCCAGTCAAATTTATCTTCGGGTATCGCAGACAGTATTTTTTTTGTACCCGCTGCTTCGTGTTTAAGCTCACCCGTAAATGCTGTACCTAATGACATAGTAATTATGTTAATTTGAATTAGAAATAAGGAGCAAATTTACAATTTATGGTTTATGGTTTGCCGCTTCACGATCATCGTATTACAAATTCAAAATTGATTTCTTATCTCACTCAACCTATTGTTATTTTAATTTTCTTCACTATCTTCCTCAAAAATATTTTCCTGTGATGAACTAGCTATTTGTTAATCTTATATTCATAGCTACAAAAATTATCTGGTGAGTTGCAGGTGTCAATCAAAAAAATGTCAGTAAAATGTATATGAAAAAACAGGCTTTACTTCCTGCCATATTGCTGTCTCTTTCACTTTTTATTTCGTGTGTTAGTTATAGCGGTGTAAAGCTCCCGTCCATATTTTCAGATAATATGGTATTGCAGCAACGTGCCGATGTACAATTATGGGGCTGGTCTGCACCGGGTGAAAAAATATATATTACCGCATCATGGAATAATATAACAGATTCTGTAATTGCTAACGGAAATGCACACTGGAAAAAAATCATACACACTCCTGCAGCCGGCGGTCCTTATACCATTTCCTTCAAAGCAAGCAATACTGTTGTGCTCAGTAATGTAATGCTGGGTGAAGTATGGGTTTGTTCCGGTCAGTCAAACATGCAATGGAGCTATCTTAATAATTTGCCTGAAATGGAGCCGGAACTGGCAGAAGCTGCTGCAAAAACCAATATCCGTTTTTTTCAGATTCCCCAAACAACCTCTGCATTCCCGCAGGATAACTGCCCGGGAACATGGACAACATGCGGACCTGAGACGCTTAAAAGTTTTAGTGCGGTGGCATACTTTTTTGGAAAAGAACTTGAACAACAACTCCACGTACCAATTGGGCTTATTAATACCAGTTGGGGCGGCACTCCGGCGGAAGTATGGACTCCTGCTGAAGCTGTTGACAACGACCCCCTGTTAAAAGAGGCAGCAGTTAAAATAACTAAAACCGATTGGTGGCCTACCACTCCGGGTGCAACATATAATGCTATGATTGCTCCTATTACACAGTTTAATATTGCCGGGGCTATCTGGTACCAGGGGGAATCTAATACAGGCACAGCTTCTACATATCAAAGATTAATGACTACTCTGATTGAAAGCTGGCGCAAAGCGTGGAACAAGGACTTCCCCTTTTATTATGTACAAATCGCCCCCTATAAATATAATAACAATAATATTGGAGCTTTGCTAAGAGAAGCTCAAACCAAAACTATGTCGGTACTCAATACCGGTATGGTTGTAATAACAGATCTGGTGGATAATGTTAAAGATATTCACCCTAGAAAAAAACAAGCTGTAGGTAAAAGGCTGGCTGGCTGGGCATTGGCGGAAACTTATCACAAAGAGGGATTGGTGTATAAAAGCCCTGTGTATAAGAATATGGTGGTAAACAAAAATAAAGCAACCATTTATTTTGATAATGCATCTGGAGGTTTATTGCTGAAAGGACCGGAGAAAAAAGCTACCGAATTTTATATTGCCGGTGAGGATAAAAATTTTTTACCTGCCGATGTAATTATTGAAGGAGATCATTTGGTACTCACCAGTAAACAGGTTAAGAATCCTGTTGCGGTACGCTTTGCCTTTAGCAATATTGCAATTGGGAATATATACAACAGTGCAGGATTCCCTGTTTGTCCCTTCCGTACAGATGATTGGGACGTGGATACTTCAAAGGAAAAATAAAAGCATCAAGCTATATAACGCCCGGCTTTCGCCTTGTCATTACATAACCCGATGCTTTCGTGAGAAGTTCAAATTTCCTTGCGGATTTTTATTTCTCTTGTCATCTCATACCTGTTTCCAGTTTTTGATAACGTTTGTGATATAAAGATATATCACCAGGTACCCGTTTTGCAAATATTTTCCTGTTTTAATGTGCACCTGCTCCGCACATAGTTATGCACCGGATTTTTTCAAAATTGTTGAATAAAGAACAGGTTATACACAAATTTATGAATAGTTCCTCCACCCAGAGTGTGGATGAGTTCATTCAAAATTGATGCAGGCGGGAAGTAACATCCGGTGTTGGCTGTGCTACCATTGATAAACTCTTCAGATTAGAAGAGGTGAAAGGAGCCTGAATTGTAAATATTTATAATTGGGAGGAAGGGTATAGAAAATAATAAAATATCATGCATCAATATTTTTAATTAATTTTGACCGGCCAGTCGGTCATTGAAAGAATACTATAATAAAACTGCCCTGGCAATTGGCTTTCGTATTTATTTATACAATATGGCTCCCAGAAAAAAAGAAGATTATAGAACCATGCAGGAGGTCAGCCGGAATAAAATCCTGATGGCCGCTCTTGAATTGTTTGCCGGAAAAGGTTATGCTGCCACTTCTACAGATAGTATTGCGAAGAAGGCAAAAGTTTCAAAAGGTTTGATTTATCATTATTTTAAAAGTAAACAGGATATACTTAGTGGCATTTTTGCTTATTTGATGGAAGAAGGTAATGAGTTGATGAATGCAAATAATCAATTACCTCCCGGCAAGGTAATTAATAACCTGATTGATTATTCCTTTGATTATATAGTAAACAAGGCAAAACTGAATCGCCTGCTCATTGCCATTGCCATTCAACCTGAGGTTGTTAAAGGCTTAAAGGAAGAATTAGATAAAGCGAAAGAAGTATGGATGGGTATAATGATTAGAATGTTTAAGGAATTAAATTTTCAGCAGCCTGAAGCTGAAGCATATTTATTGAGTGCTATGTTAGACGGAGTCGGGTTGGGTTATCTTGCTTTGGGTGAAGATTATCCGCTAAAGAAAATAAAAAGATTAATTGAAGAAAGATATGGATTATGAAATATTTGATTTTTACAACATGTTTTCTGATACAGTTACAACATGCACAATCACAAAATGCTGAAGCTATATTAAAAGAAGCAGAACAAAATGTGAGAGGTAATACTTCTTACAGCGAAGTAAATATTCAAATCATCCGGCCATCGTGGAAGCGCTCCATGTCAATGAAGGCATGGGGAAAAGGGAATGACTATGCCATTATCCTGATCACTGCTCCGGCGCATGATAAGGGCACAGTATTTTTAAAAAGAAAGAAAGAAGTGTGGAACTGGATTCCTTCTATAGAGCGTACCATTAAGCTTCCGCCTTCTATGATGCAGCAATCGTGGATGGGTACAGATTTTACCAATAGCGACCTTGTTCGTGAAGATTCATATCTAAACGATTATACTTCCGCGATTACGGGTGATTCGATCATAGAAGGAAGAGATTGTTTTAAAATTACTTTACTGCCAAAACCACATGCCGGTGTAGTATGGGGAAAAGTCATTGGCTTTATCAGTAAGAAAGATCTCCTGGAATTAAGATTTGAATTTTTTGATGAAGACGGTTACCTCGTGAATATAATGAATGCAACTGATATTAAAATTCTGGGTGGAAGAACTCTTCCCGCAAGACTGGAAATGATACCACAGGACAAACCGGGACAAAAGACTATTATGATTTACCAAAACCTGTTGTTTGATAAACCTGTTGACGAATCTTTCTTTACCATACAAAATATGCAGCGGATAAAATGATGTATCTGAAATTGGCCTGGCGGAATATATGGCGCAATAGAAGACGTACACTTATCACCGCAGCCTCGGTTTTCTTTGCGGTGTCTTTAGCCGTGCTTATGCGCTCGCTACAGCATGGAGCTTATGACAATATGATTCGAAATGCTGCCGGTATGTATCTTGGATACGTACAGGTGCATCACAATGGGTATTGGAATGATAAAAGTCTGAACAATACTTTTACTCCTGATGAGGCTTTATTGAAAACGCTTGATATTGACCCGCGGGTTTCAACTGTAGTTCCGCGCCTTGAATCTTTTGCCCTGGCTTCATCGGGTAATCAAACCAAAACCGCGCTTGTCATTGGTGCTGATCCTTCAAAAGAAGCATCCTTTACGCAATTAAATAAAAGAATAACCCAAGGCACCTATTTTTCTGCCGGGGAAGATGCCGCATTACTTGGCGATGAACTGGCTAAAAATCTGAAATTAAAAGTTGGTGATACGCTTGTGTTATTAGGCCAGGGTTATCATGGTTACACGGCTGCAGGTAAATATGTGATTAAAGGTCTGATACATTTCGGTTCACCCGACCTAAACCGTGAGGTTGTTTATCTGCCCTTGCAAACCGCTCAGTTATTTTACACTATAGGAAATCGCCTTACCAGTATTACGCTTAATTTATTCAAACCTAAAGAAGCGGAAATTGTGGCAAGATCTCTGAGCCAGAAACTGGATAAGAAATACTGGGAAGTAATGGACTGGAAACAAATGATGCCGCAGTTGGAACAGTTGATACAACTGGATAGTTCCGGTGGACTGGTCATCATAGGTATCTTATATCTCGTAATTGCATTTGGTGTTTTTGGAACTATCCTGATGATGCTTGCCGAACGTCAGCATGAAATGGGCATCCTGACCGCCATTGGTATGAAACCATACAAAATGGGCTGGATGATTTTTACAGAATTGGTACTGATGGTATTGTTAGGTGTATTGGCGGGTATCATCGCATCCATCCCTTTAGTTACCTATTTCAAATATCACCCGATTCGAATCACAGGACAGGCAGCGGAAGCTTATGAACACTTTGGACTGGAGCCGATATTCCCTTTCTCCACGAACCCGGATATTTTTATTTCGCAGGGAATTGTAGTGCTGATAATATGTGTGATGCTATCCTTTTATGCCTGGTATAAAATACTAAGGATTGATGCTGTGGAGAGTATGCGTATGTAGTCTTTAAATAACGATAAACATAAAACGATAAATGACAGATATACATGATTACTCAAATAGCCTGGAGAAATGTTTGGCGCAATAAAGTGCGGAGCTTAGTGGTCATTGCATCGGTAGCGGTGGGTATCTGGGCTGCCACCTTTATTGCTGCTTTCTCTTCGGGTATGCGACACCGGTATGTGGAGACAGCCATTCATAAAGAAGTATCACATATCCAGGTTCATGCAAACGGCTATTTGGATGATCCGGAACTTTCAGAAAGTATTCCCGATGTCAACACGATGATTTCACAAATAGAAAAAATTCCGGAAGTAAAATCAGTTTCATCAAGGTTGCTGGTAAATGCCATGGCAGCAACGGCATCTGCATCTACAGGTGTACTGCTTCGGGGTATTGATACTTTGAGTGAAAACAACACTACCGGTATTGGGAAAAATTTAGTTGAAGGTAATTACTTATCAGGAGCTGCTCTCCCCGCTTATATTAGCTCTGAACTTGCCGATAAATTGCACTTAAAACTCAAACACAAGATTGTATTTACTTTTCAGGATGCACAGGGATATATGATTTCTGCGGCATTCAGGATCACAGGTATTTTTAAAACCAGCAATAGCACATTCGATTTGCAAAATGTATTCCTCCGTGATGCTGATTTATCTGCTCTGCTGAAGATGGATGGTGAGGCTTCTGAAATAGCCGTATTGCTCAAAAACGATATTGATGTACCGGCAGTGATTTCCAAACTGAAATCTCAGTTTCCACAATATGATGTGAAAGACTGGAAACAAATTGCTCCTGAACTGGCGCTCACCGTTGATTCCCTGAATGAAACCTTGTACATGTTTATTTTGATTATTGTGCTGGCACTTGTATTCGGAATAGTCAACACCATGCTGATGGCTGTACTGGAGCGTACCCGCGAAATAGGTATGCTGATGGCTATAGGAATGAACCGTAAGAAATTATTTCGTATGATCATGACAGAAACATTTTACCTGTCATTAGTGGGCACACCTGCAGGGCTTTTGTTGGCTTATATCACCATTGTGCTCACTGGTAAATATGGAATCAGCCTTGCCTTGTTTGCCCAGGGCTTGTCTTCTTATGGCATCAGTAAAATGGTATATCCCGAGCTGGAAGCATCGGTTTACGGAGTAATAGCTGTTTTCATTTTTACGGGTACGTTACTGGCATCTTTTTATCCGGCTATAAGAGCGTTGAAGTTTAATTCAGTTGAAGCAATGAGGGCAGTATGACAGATAGAGAATGCGAAATAATATTAAACACGATAAACGGGAGACGATAAATGATAAACAGGTGACAAAAAACAATAAAAAAAAACGACAAACCAAAAACTGATGATAAAGCATTCAAATTAGTAAACCATGATTGTAATTGAAACGAAAAATGTAACTAAAGTATATGAAGGTGTGGTGCCGGTAACGGCAGTTGATGGGGTGAGTATTCAAATTGAAGAAGGCGAATTTACAGCGATTGTTGGTCCATCGGGATCGGGGAAAACGACCCTGTTAAATCTCATCGGAGGATTAGACCATCCTACTACAGGAGAAGTTTGGATTGGCGGGAAAAATATTTCTCATTTGAGTAAAAATGAATTAATAGATTTTCGGCTGCATCATATCGGTTTTGTATTCCAGGCCTACAACCTGATACCGGTATTGAGTGCAAAAGAAAATGTAGAATTTATTATGCTTTTGCAGAAAAGATCAAAATCAGAAAGAATCAGCCGTGCAAAAGAACTTCTTAAGATGGTAGGATTGGAAACGCGTATGAATAATCGTCCCGGTGAATTGTCGGGCGGGCAACAACAGCGGGTTGCTGTGGCGAGAGCCCTTGCATCCAAACCACAATTTGTATTGGCAGATGAACCTACAGCTAATCTTGATTCTAATTCAACGGCACAATTATTAGATATGATGCATGATTTAAATAAAAAAGAAAAAATGACTTTCCTTTTTTCCACACATGACCAGCGGGTAATTGACCGTGCTGAAAGAGTGATAATGTTGGAGGACGGGAAAGTAGTGGGAAGTGAATTGAATGGATAATTGATAATGGTTAATGGGAATGATTCAAAATGTATAATAGATGAACATTAAAAAACACACACGGTATTTTTCATTGTTCTTTGGAATGCTCCTGACCATCCATTTTTCTTATGCCCAGGACTCTACGCAAAAAAAGTTTCAGATCAGTGGTTATGTCACAGATATGCAGATAGTGGCTTTTAAAAATGCTGACAGTATGCTGGCGACCAATTTAATTCACAACCGGCTCAATTTGCAATGGACCCCAAATGAGCAAATTTCCTTTCATGGCGGCATCCGCAACAGGATTTTTTTTGGAAACCCAATGATAGGTTTGCCTGGTTTCGGAAACCAGATAGGCATGTATAATGACAGGAACCTATTAGACCTTTCCAAATCATGGGTAAATAAACCATCACTGATTATAAACACGACTATAGACCGGTTGTATGCAGACTGGGCAAAAGGAAGATGGGACATTAGTATCGGCAGGCAAAGAATTAACTGGGGGAAAACTTTGGTGTGGAATCCTAATGATTGGTTTAACACCTTTAATTATGCCGACTTTGATTATATTGAACGCCCCGGATCGGATGCGGCAAGAATACAATATTTCCCTACCGGGATGTCTGTGATTGATGTTGCTGTAAGTCCCGGACGATACAAAAATCAAACAGTAGCTGCAGTGCGTTATGGTTTTAATAAATGGAATTACGATTTTCAAATCCTCGGCGGATTGTACCGGGATGATATAGCTTTAGGTTTAGGATGGGGCGGCAACATAGGAAGTGTGGGATTCAGAGGAGAAGGAAGCTGGTTTCAGCCAAAGGAAAATCTTTTTGATGCTTCAGGAAGTGTGGGCGCTACGATTTCTTTCGACTACCGCTCCTCCAATACCTGGTACGTGCAGGGAGCCGTTTTATACAATAGTATCAAAGATAAAGTTACAGACCCTGATGTTTTGATCTATGAATTTATGAGTAATCTCTCCGCAAAAAGAATGATGCCTACTTCCTGGTCTTTTTTTACAGAAGCGTCTAGAGATATTACCCCTCTTTGGCACGTGGATTTTTCTGCAATGACGGGCATTCAGCCTGTATTGTTATTCCTGATGCCTAACATGAGTTATTCTCTCACCGAAAATTTTGATATCAGTGCTTATGCCCAGATCTTTATCGGTAGTAAAAATGGAGAGACACAGAATCTTGGAAATGGAATTTATATGAGGTTTAAGTACAGTTTTTGAATAATTTCTTTACTTTGAGCGCCTTTATTTTTATATATCATGATCAAAAATTCTTGCATTCTTGTTTTAACCTTGTACTTTTTTTCTGCATGTAAGAATATGCAGCATAGTTGTGAGCCCCAGGCGCGGGATAATGCGCTTGCTTCTATTGATTCATTATCAGCAAAACTAAATTGGCCCGCCGATCTGCAGATTACCGGATTTTCAGGACCTAAACTTACTCCAAGCCCGGCCTGTCTTGCAGTTGCCGCCACCGGGGAGGTATATGTAGGTGTGGATATGATTGGCTCCCTTGGTAAGACTCCCGGAAGAGGCATGATTGTAAAACTGATTGACTGCAACAACGATGGCATTATAGATAAACACACCACCTACGCCATGGTTGACGATCCTCGCGGAATTATTTCCATTGGCGATAAATTGTATGTATTACACACAGTATTTACAGATAGTGTTGCTACGGGAATGGATCTCGTAGTGTTTGAAGATAAAGATAATGATGGAGTAGCTGACGGACCTTCAAGTCCGTTGATTGAACATATCAGCAACCCCACTTATCTTAAAAGCAGAGGTACAGACCATGCTACGAATGGAATCCGGCTTGGTATTGACGGCTGGATATATATTGCAGTGGGAGATTTCGGTTTTCATGATGCTGTGGACAGAGACGGCAAAAAACTGACTATGCTTGGTGGCGGAATTGTGAGAGTAAGACCAGACGGTACGGAGATGGAAGTATATACACATGGTACACGCAATATATATGATATAGCTATAGATCCTTACATGCGTACCTACACCAGGGGCAATACTAATGATGGTGGTGGCTGGAATATCAGGTTCATTCATCATATACAATCTGCAGAATATGGCTATCCGCTGTTATTTAAACATTTTACTGAAGAAATTATTCCCGCACTGGTTGACCTGGGTGGCGGCTCAGGAACGGGAGCATTGTATATGGATGACAATAGCTGGCCGGATAAATACAATCATGTACCCATGATGGCAGACTGGGGTAGAAACGAGCTTTATATTCACCGGTTAACACCAGATGCCGGAAGCTATACCCAGCAGCAGGAAGAGTTTATCAATTTGCCACAGATCACCGATGTTGATATTGACGCTTCGGGGCGTATGTATCTTTCTGCTTGGGATGGGGCAGGATATTCAGGTGATTCTACAAAAGGATTTGTAGTAAGGGTAGTTCCTAAAAACTGGAAGTACAGGCCTTATCCTAATCTGAAAAAAGCATCAGTTCATGAATTGACCGAACTGTTGAAGTCGGGTAGTGCCATGGCACGATTGTATGCCCAGCAGGAGCTCATCACTCGTTCGGCAGACGAAGCGGGTGATGCAGCGTGGAAACTTACTGCGGATACCTCTCAACCATTATATACCAGGGTAGCGGCCATGTATGCTTATGTGCAGATTGTTAAAAGTGGGGCAATCAAAAACCTGCTGCAGCTTGCTACTGAAGAACCGATGAAAGCTTTTGCATTAAGGGCACTTACTGATCGGAAGCCACTTTTAAAGGATATACCCATAGAACCCTTTATCAGTGCATTAAAAGATACTTCAAAGGAAGTAGAGTTTGCATCTTTAATAGCACTTGGAAGGCTTGGACGTCCGGAGGCGGCAGAGGCATTGTTATCTATTCCGGTGCCGGCTTCTTTTATTGCTCCGGCCAGGGGTACAGAAGGACCGCATGCCACACCCAATTCAGCAATCATCCCCGCTCATCTTGCAGTGAAAGCGCTGGTGGCGCTACATGCCGTAGATGCCTGTGTCAAAGCAATTGGGTCACCAAATTCGACCCTGGCATTGTGGGCATTAAGGTATATGCACGATCCTAAAGCTGTGGATGGACTGATTGCGGCATATCGGCACACCTCTGATCAAAAATTGAAAACTGATATTCTTATCACATTGGCAAGGTTGTACAAGGAAGAAGCACCTTACGATGCATCCTGGTGGTGGGGTACCCGTCCTGATACTCATGGTCCATATTATAAACCTGTAACATGGGCATCATCTGATAGTATTAAAACACTACTAATGGAAGAATGGGCAAAAGCAAGCGCTGCAGGAAAACAATTTTATGCCGACCTGAATGGCAAATTCCGGTTGGGTATAACTCAATTTGGAGGAGAGGATAAAGAAGAGACCCGGGAAGAAGAACCTAAAGTTGACCTTAATAAGATCCGGCATAAAAAGGGTCAGATAGGAGCTTCCTCTATTGAAGATATTATGCTGGTGATGGATAAGATAAAAGGTAACCCCGCAGATGGCAGAAGAATATTTATACAACAGGGTTGTATTGTATGTCATACTCTTGATAAAGGTCAACCCATGAAGGGGCCGTTTATGGGGCAAATCGGGTCTATTATGACCCGTAAGCAGATTGCAGAATCCATACTTAAGCCTAATGCTTCTATATCGCAGGGGTTTGCTACAGTGCAGATTGAAACCAAAGACGGCAAATCGGTAATTGGATTTGTAACAGGGGAATCCGCCGACAAGCTGACTTTGCGTGATATCACCGGTGCAGTACATAGCGTGAATACCAAAGACATTAAAAAACGTGAAGAAATGAAAACTTCTATTATGCCGGAGGGACTGGCAAATGCACTTTCTTACGAGGAATTTGCTTCATTAATCACTTTCCTGTCACAGCAAAAGAAGTAGTGGGGGTGCCGGATATTAGATTTCCCCAAGTTATTCAACAATGGTGGATAACTGCATTTTTAGATATTATGCAATTGGATTACTTTGTAAAAAATTTATTAAACTATTAAATCAAAACACATGCCTGCCAAACCCAAAAAAGCAGCAAAAAAAGCAGCGCCTAAAGCCGCAAAAAAGGCCGTAAAAAAATCTCCTGTAAAAGCTGCTAAAAAAGCAGTAAAGAAAGCGGCGCCTAAAAAAGCTAAACGTACACCAAATGCAGCTTTTATGGCTCCGTTAACGGCGAGCCCGGCATTGGCGGACGTGGTTGGTTC
Source organism: Bacteroidota bacterium (assembly GCA_018268105.1). Lineage (GTDB taxonomy): Bacteria > Bacteroidota > Bacteroidia > Chitinophagales > Chitinophagaceae > Agriterribacter. The sequence goes on from JAFDXG010000129.1 coordinate 41,389, forward strand.
AAAACCAATGCCCAGAACTGAAGTAATTAAAAAAATCTGGGAATATATCCGGAAGAATAAATTACAGGATTCCACTAACAGAAGGATGATCAATGCAGATGCAAAACTTAAAGTCCTTTTTGAAGGGAAGTCTCAGATTTCAATGTTTGATCTTGCAAAAATTGTAAGCAAACATCTTAAGTAAAGTTCTGTCAGTTAAATGCACAAGCTCCGGCCAACCCGGGGCTTTTGTTTTTATATATTTTTTGTTTCTGGAATTTAAACAACTCTGATAATTTTGCGGCATGCAATGGATAAATCTTACAACAGAAACGCAATGGTTCGAAATAATGGAACAGTCTTATACCAACCCACAGGTTGTTTTTAAGCACTCTCCAAGATGCAGTATAAGCAGCGTTGTAAAATCAAGACTCGAACGCAGTGGGAATGGAGTAAATATCAGGTTTTATTATCTCGATGTAATTACCCATCGCGGGCTTTCTCAAAAAATTGCGGCAGATTTGCAAATTATTCACGAGTCCCCCCAGGTGTTGTTAATTAAAAAAGGTACTTGTGTTTACCATGAGAGCCACAGTGCTATTATGATGGATGAAATTGTTGAAAAGAGTACAAAGCACTAAACTTTAAAGTAGTATACTTGCATCCTCTTGCAGAGATTGATTACTATTAACCAAAGTCTTTATGAAATATTCTCAATGGTTTGGTGTTGCGTTTGCGGTGGCAGTAGTTGTCGCCTGCTACCTTCCCTGGATGCAGGTGCCGGTGTTACAATCAATTGCAACGGGTATGGATAGTGGCGGAACCAATATGGGCCGGCCGGGAAAGTTGACCATTTTCTTTTGTGTACTTGCTGCTGTACTTTTTGTGTTCCCTAAATTATGGGCAAAGAGAGCTAATATAATACTTTGTGCACTGGCTGTTGCCTGGGCGGTAAGAAACTTTCTTTTGTATGCCCGTTGCGAAATGGGCGCTTGTCCCGAAAGAAAATACGGAATTTATATTATGTTCTTTGGTACCCTTTTAATATTTCTGGCAACACTTTTCCCTGATACTGCTGTTAAAGAGATTAAACATAGAGGAAAATAAAGTTTTCAATCTCTTTTTCAGGTAAAATAAATATGAGTTACAATGGTTTTGGGGGTGGGCAATCATACCTGTTTTTATATCCTAAGGAAAATACAATCCCAATCGAATGGCTATAGTAATTGTCTTTTTTTGAAGAGTTGGCAGCCTTACTGAATCCATCCAGATAATCGGATTGCATTAATCTGTAATTGGTTTCTGCCTGGATAGCAATGGTAGGAGTAATAAAATATTTTATTCCACCTCCAACCGGAAATACCGGCAATATCCCCGGGGTACGATGTGCTGCATCTTCCGCCAATCTTGCTTCTACGGTTTCGTTTACAAAGAACTCCGAATTGAAACGACTCCAGTCGCGCTGTATACTAAGCAGCGTAAACCCTGCGCCTGCAAAAAGATAAGGTGCAAACCCTTTCCTGTGTTCTACTCCGTTTTTGCGCAATATGTCCCATACAATCATCCCCGAGAATTCAGTAACCGGTGTGGTAAAACGAAAATTACGTTGCTGACGATAAGCAGGGGAACTGTACTTTGAATCATCTCCTTTTAATGCACCAAATGAAAAATTTCCCCGGATGGAGAATGATCTGCTTAACAGATAAGCTCCGTATATTCCAAATTGAGGTTTAAGTGTGGCGTAAGCGCCTAAGGGTTCGGGGGTAAGGTCTCCCTGGTATATGAATGCTCCCACATTTACTCCTGCTTCTATCCTGTTGGTAAAAATTTGCCCAACACTATATACCCACGAAAATGATAAAACGGGAATAGCAATCAACAGCTTCCTGGACTTAGAACTCATGTAGTAGTTTGTAATGTAAAGAATAGGGACTAAGTAGAGCTCTGATTCATGTAATTGCCAATGTTGATAAATAAAATAAAAATGCGCCGGTAAAATGATTAAAGCAAACGTTTGCAATTTTTCAATCATTTCATGGCAAATAGCATAGAAAACAATGCCAGCCTTGAAAAGCAGGTGTTAAATATTTCAATAAATTTTGTGAAGTATGATGAGTTAGCTACTCGGGATAAAGCTGCCAAATCTCAATTAAATATTAAGGTTAAAAAAAATCCCTTAATATTGCGACGAATTTTTAAGAGATTTTTCACTCATGACATCATTTACTAATTTCAAAGTTCCCTATAATTCTATTGATGAAAGGTACACTAAGAAGGCTGCGTATTTTTCAATGGAGTTTGCTATTCATCAGCCTCTTAAAATTTATAGCGGGGGATTGGGTTTCCTGGCAGGATCCCACATGCGCAGTGCCTATGAATTAAAACAAAACCTGGTGGGAATTGGCATTTTGTGGAAATTTGGATATTATGACCAGGCGCGCAACCAGGATCAGACCCTCCAGGTACAGTGGAATGAGAAGATTTATAATTTTCTTGAAGATCATAATATCAAATTCCAGATTAATATTCACGATCATCCGGTTTGGGTGAAAGCCTATTATCTGAATCCCGAAACTTTCAAATCCGCTCCTTTATTTTTGCTGAGCACTGATCTTCCCGAAAACGACTATATCTCACAAACCATTACGCATCGCCTCTACGATGCCAATGTTGCCACCAAAGTGGCGCAATTCATTTTGCTGGGAGTGGGGGGCGCTAAACTCATGGATGTCATTGGTTTCAATCCTGATGTATATCATCTCAATGAAGCCCATGGATTTTCTGCGGCGTTTTACCTCTATAAAAAATATGGGAAGAAAGAAGAAGTAAAAAAACGACTTGTATTTACTACGCATACACCGGAAGAAGCGGGCAACGAAAAGCATGATATCTATCTGTGCGAAAAAATGAGCTATTTCTGTGGCATTCCGCTTGATGAAGTAAGAAAGCTAACAGGCATAACTGATGATCAGTTTAATCATTCGCTTGCCGCATTGAGATTTTCACGTAAGTCAAATGGGGTTAGTGAACTTCATGGTCATGTAAGCAGGGCCATGTGGGGGAAATATGAGGGTATATGTCCTATCATACATATCACTAATGCGCAGAACTGGCGGTACTGGGCTGATAAGCAATTGTATGCCGCAGCAGAGGAAACTACCGATGATAATCTTATTGACCGTAAATGGTTCCTGAAAAAAAGAGCTTTTGATGTTGTTGCCGATCAAACAGGTAAATTGTTTGACCCGAATGTGCTGACTATTGTTTGGGCAAGAAGATTTGCCGGTTATAAAAGGGCAGAACTCATTACCCGCGATAAACATCGTTTCGAAGCCTTATTAAATAATGCAAAATATCCGGTTCAGATAATCTGGGCTGGTAAACCGTACCCTGTGGATTACCCTGCAATCAGCGATTTCAATTATCTTGTTAACCTGAGCAAGAATTATAAGAATGTAGCTGTTTGTATAGGTTATGAACTTTCATTAAGTAAACGTCTGAAACAAGCTGCTGATGTATGGTTAAACAATCCGCGTGTACCCAGGGAGGCATCTGGCACTAGTGGTATGACAGCCGCAATGAATGGTGCTGTTAATTTTTCTACCGATGATGGTTGGATTCCAGAGTTTATCTATCAGGGACATAATGGTTTTGTGATACCCAAAGCCGACTATGCCAATATGACTGTACACGACCAGGATGAATATGACCTGGGCAAATTGTATGAGATTCTTGAAAAAGATATTCTTCCATTATATTATGAACGTCCTGAATTGTGGAGACAAATTATGAAAAATGGTATGAGAGACGTTCGATACCGCTTTGAATCGGCAAGGATGGCTGATGAATATTACCGGTTGATGTATAATGCCTGATATGACCACATATACCAAATTGGTGGAAGTACGCTGGGCCGATCTTGACCCGAATTTTCACATGCTGCATTCCCGCTATTACGACCTGGGGGCATATATCAGGATGAGTTTTCTTTCGGAGCATGGACTTACTATACATACAATGGCAGAACATAAACTCGGACCAATCCTGTTTCGCGAAGAATGTATTTTTAAAAGAGAAATTAAGTTTGGCGATAAAGTAGCAATTAATCTCTTCATGCTCAGGGCCAGGAAAGATGGTTCACGCTGGACAATGCAACATCATATCACAATAAACGACGACACACTCGCCGCTATTATCACTGTAGATGGCGCCTGGATCAATACCGAACGCAGGCGGCTCGCCACACCCATCGAAGTAGTGGCCTCGGTGTTTGATAAAATTCCCAAAGCAGAAAATTTTGAGTGGATGGTATAGAAAATTGAATATATATTACCCCGATTCCAGGGCTTGCAAGTGGGATGATTCCTAATTACGAATTGACAGTTCCATTAAAAGTGGTAAAATTGACCTATGAAAGTCTTGACGATAAACATTCCGGACAGCCTTGGCTTAGACAATAAGCAAGTTGCTATGCTCGTTGCAAGTAAGTTGTACGAGCAGGGAAAATTTTCACTTGGACAAGCTGCTGAAGTTGCAGGACTTACAAAGAGAACTTTTGCTGAATTATTAGGACTATATAAAGTTTCAATATTCAATTATCCTGCCTCAGACCTTCCAAGAGACGTCGCCAATGCCTAAAACAATTATCTCCGACACAAGTTGTTTCATAATTCTTGCTAAAATTGAGGAACTTGACCTTTTGCATAAGGTTTATGGGCAAAATAACTACAACCGTTGACATCGCTACTGAATATGGTGAGGCACTTCCCGAATGGGTTGAAATTCTCGAAGTAAGAGACAAGCCTAAACAACAGCTTCTCGAACTACAGATAGACAAAGGCGAATCAAGCGCCATAGCATTAGCTTTGGAAATTCCCAACAATACTATAATACTTGATGACATCAAAGCACGTAAGATCGCTGAGAAGCTTGGTTTAACTTATACGGGCACAATCGGCATTATTGTGAAAGCATAGTTAACTGGCATCTTACCACGAATACAACCCATTCTCGAAAAGATTAAACAAACAGATTTTAGAATATCTGACGAAATTGAATTACACAGAATGAATGATTAACACATTCTCCCGAAAGCTGAAAAAAACATATAACTGCCGTTTACACAATCTCCACCAACTCTACATCAAATACAAGGTCTTTACCGGCTAATGAATGATTGGCGTCTAACACTACTACAGTATCCTTTACTGCTGTTACCACAACAGGAACAGGGTGACCGTGCTGGTTTTGAAGGGTAAGTTGCATCCCGGTTTCCAGTGTCATTCCTGCAGGCACTTGTTCGAGAGGAAATTCAATAATGGCTTCTTCATTACGTGGCCCGTATCCATCCTGGAAGGCTATATTGATAACCTTCTTTTCTCCGATACTCATGCCTTCCACACCTGCATCAAATCCTTTGATCATTTGTCCGGCGCCAACTGTAAATTCCAGCGGCTCACGTCCTGCAGAAGAGTCAAACTGCTCGCCACTGGTTAAACGGCCTGTATAATGTACACGAACCACATCTCCCTTTTTTGCCTGTTGCATAAAATTTTTTATTTGATGATATAAACGTGGAAAGGTATATGATTCTCTCTGATTATACAAAAAGAATAAGGATATTTGAAGAATCATTTTATAAGTATTAAAAGCATCCGTTGAAATAACATGATCGCAATGACAATGTATCGCCTCTTATATTTTTCAGTCATTACTCTTTTAAGTTTATTAGTCTGCCGGCAACATGTACCTGATATAAAAAAAGAGAAAACTTCTGTTGTAGATGGAAAAATACCGGAAGAAGGAAAGGTACACCCGGGAGCATACCGGTTTGATCAGTATATCCATCTCTTAAAGGGGAAGTCTGTTGCGCTTTTTGCCAATCAAACTACTTTAGTAGGACATACGCATCTTGTTGATACACTAAAAAAACTGGGTATTGTCCCCGTAAAAATATTTTCTCCCGAACATGGTTTCAGAGGTACGGCTGATGCAGGTGAAAAAGTGGGAAATTATATTGACAAAGCTACCGGGATACCCATTGTATCTCTTTATGGCAAAAAATCAAAACCTTCAGCAGAAGACCTGGCAGATATTGATATCATGATATTTGATATACAGGATGTAGGCGCCAGATTCTATACATATCTTTCTTCATTGCAGGAATATATTGAAGCTGCAATAGCGTATGAGAAGCCGTTAATAATTCTCGACCGACCGAATCCTAACGGGTTTTATGTTGATGGACCTGTACTGGATCCAACCTATAAATCATTTGTAGGTATGCAAAAAATACCTGTAGTATATGGCATGACCATTGGTGAATATGCGAATATGTTAATTAAGGAAAAATGGCTGGATTCAAAATTGACAATGCCTGCAGTTTATATTGATGGTGACCCCAAAAATATTACACCAAATAAATGCAGCGTAACGATTATTCGTTGTGAAGGGTACACTCACGACAGTAAATATAAGTTACCCATTCGTCCCTCCCCTAATTTACCCGACATGCAATCTGTATATTTATATCCTTCTACTTGTTTTTTTGAAGGTACAGTACTGAGCGAAGGGCGGGGTACAGAAAGGCCATTCCAGATATTTGGTCATCCTTCTTTACCTAAAGATCTTTTCTCATTTACTCCTAATCCCACGGCAGGTGCTAAGAGTTCTAAATGCTACGGGCAGCTATGTTATGGTTGGGATATTGGTGGTACTGTTGATGAAGTATTGCAGAAAGTTGATCACAAGCTGCAACTGAAGTGGCTGATGGAAGCGTATAAACTTTTCCCGTCTAAAGACAGTTTTTTTATTTTGCCTAAATCGGGATTGATGAAGCAATCGTTCTTTAATAAACTGGCGGGCAATAACGATTTATGGCAGCAACTTAAGGAAGGTATTTCTGAAGAAGACATTCGCAAAAGCTGGGAACCTGCACTCAGCGAATTCAAACAGACGAGAAAAAAATACTTACTGTACAAAGATTTTTCATATAGTAATTAATCTTAACAACGCTTAGATCCTGTTGTAATATTATGATAGACGCATTCGGGGAAAAACCACACGATAAAAGAGATTTGAGAATAGTTTTTATGGGCACACCGGAGTTTGCTGTGGCTTCTTTAGATGCTTTGATTAAAAATGGTTTTAATGTCGTTGCTGTAGTCACAGCTCCCGACAAGCCTTCCGGTAGGGGTATGAAGCTAAATGTAAGTGCGGTAAAAAAATATGCCATAGATCATGGGCTGCCTTTATTGCAACCAGAAAAACTGCGGAACCCCGGGTTTTTATCAGCATTACAATCGCTTAATGCTGATCTGCAGATTGTAGTAGCCTTTAGAATGTTACCTGAGGCAGTATGGGATATGCCGCCGATGGGTACTATAAACGTGCATGGCTCGATGTTACCACAATACAGGGGTGCAGCACCTATCAACTGGGCAATTATCAATGGAGAAAAAGAGACAGGAGTAACAACGTTTAAACTGCAGCATGCTATTGATACCGGTGATATTCTGTTGCAGGAGAGGATTACTATTGCTGATGATGAAACCGCAGGACAGCTTCACGAACGGATGAAAGATATTGGTGCTGCGTTGCTGGTGAAAACAGTGAATGGATTGCTGGATAAAACACTTAATGAAAAAGCACAGTCAGCAATTTTACTTACTGAGGAGGAATCTGCACTCAGGCATGCACCTAAAATTTTTACCGATACCTCTCGTATAGACTGGGGACAGCCTGTTGATCGAATCTATAATCTAATCCGGGGACTTTCACCGTATCCTGCTGCGTTTACGATGTTGGATGGTAAAACCATTAAAATTTTCAACTGTAAAAAAACTCATCAGTATTCCACACAATCTGCAGGAAGTCATACTACAGATGGCAAAACCTTCCTCCGGTTTTTTGCCAGCGATGGCTATATAGATATTACCGATCTCCAGGCGGAAGGGAAGAAGAGAATGGCTATTGCTGACTTTTTACGGGGATACAGATTGTAAATGGATAAATACTTATAAGGATATTGCAGCATCACTATTAACTTTGTATTATCATAAGGATAATTTCCAATGAAATTTCATTCCTTTAGGTTTAGTTCTTTTCACCATAAACATATTGTTATGAAAATACCTATCACATTCCTGATGCTAATTGTAGTTTGCTCCGCTGCAGCACAGGAAAAGCCAATGCATAAGAAGCATGACTGGAAAAATATGGATAAATATTTGCCCTCTATGACCCGTTCTCTTGGCGGCAGCTTTCAGCAATTCGATAAACTGAATGGACGAGTGGCAAATTTACCCCAATATAAATCGCTTAAAGGTTATACAGCCACGCTTGGTTTGGGAGTGATGCGTGAAATGAATAAGGTGGTGTCCGATATGAATATTAATATAGGCAGCAGCCTGAGTGCTCACAGAGACAGGAAAAGCAGTACTATTCATTACATAGGGTTTAATGCCAATATCGGATATAATGTGCTTGATGAGAAATTGATAACGCTTTATCCCTTTGTAGGATTGGGATACCAGATGTATCAGGCAATTTTTTACCGCGATAATACCGGGGTGAACTTCGATGATGTTTTGAGATTACCATTAGTGCAGGAAGGTATTAATCCTATTAAATTCAATAACGATTTTTTAGTTTATCATGCCGGCATTGGTATATTGTTGAAATCTGAGCGTTACCCTTCAAATGCCATTGGGTTGAAGGCAGGATATACAGGGAGTTTCAGAAAGAATGGCTGGCGGTCAAAGGAGGGCCAGGTACTGAATAATGCACCGAAGGATGGCATTAGTCAGTTTTACTTTAGCCTTGTATTGAGCAGTGCGCCGTGGCAAATGATGCGGCATAAAGATTAACTCTTGAAATTGGCTATATCTCTTTATACACAATTTTCATTTTCTTATAATCCGGGTACTTTTGTTTGTTCAGTTCCATACAAATTATAGATGGCGCTGTTTCTCCCACTGTTGAATGATTTATCTGTGGAGCATATTTGATGATAATCGTGTCTCCGCTAACTTCACCTGAGCATTTGTCGGCAGTTATCCATCTGTCACCACCGCCAATGACAAAAATATATTGAGCTGTCGTTTGGTAAAGACTGTCTGTGTCCCTGGTGTTTAAAGAGGGGTTATTATATTCCAACCCCGAAGACATGGCTTGCAGACTGTTGTCAATCCATTTATTATTACTCGCCGGATTCTCCCAATCCACCGGTTTAATATCGCAAGCATAAAACTTTATTTCTGATTTCATATTCTCCTGTTGGGAATGACACGCCCCGAAACCGATTATATTCGATAGCAAGACGACAATAAAAGGAATATACCTGTTGTTCAAGTAAATAGATTTTTATTGTTAAACGTAAGAAAGCGAACTTTTGTTGCTCCTTACATTTTATAGTTCCTTTATCCTGATATTCCGGAATTGCACTTTCATGGGTGGGCCAACATGTACCTGAACACCCAGCAGTCCTTTGTCTTTTCTGTGTACGGTATCATTATCTGTTACATCACTCATTAGCACACCGTTTACAAAGTGCTGAAGATGGTTGCCTTTTATTACAAGATGAATATCATTCCAGTCGTCGGCTTTAATTAAGCCCTTCAAAGAATCAGAACTGCCGAGGGAACCATCTACAATTACTGGTACCCACGCATTACGCTTACTCACTGCTTTTGAAGAATCCACGGTGGGTATGGTTACTCTTTGTCCGCGATAAGCTAATGTTGTTCTTCCCCGCTCTTCATAATTCTGTCCTGTATAATTATTTTTTCCGTCAATATCTGCCTGGTAGCCTTTTAATGCATAAGGAATACCGGGGAACATTTCGCTGCGATAATTAATGCCACTATTTCCGGTTTCAGTGATTTTAAACTGGGCTTTTAGTTCAAAATCAGCAGGCTGTCCGCCCTGCCATATAATGAAGGAATTGGTTTTAATAAGTTTGTCGGGAGTTATTTGTCCGGTTAAGGCGCCATCCTGCACACTCCAGTATGCCGTATCGCCATCCCATCCGTCTAATGTCTTACCATCAAATATTTTTTTAAATCCTTCGGCATCTGTGGCCACTATGGACGAAGGTGGCTGGGGTGATGGAGCCACAGCATTAGCATTACTACCATTACAGGCTATACATGCAACTATTCCAAGGGCAAAAGCTGAATGCAGAACGGGAAAAACAATTTTTGCAGGCATTTTATTTTTTTTAATGATGATATGATGAGTATATTGTTTTGTGGTAAACTTAAACTTCAAAGTACAGTGGTACAAAAGAAGGGAATTTTTAATTACAACAAGAAGTTTTTTTTGCTGCAACCCGCATCCCATAAGCCTTTAAGGAAAAAAAACTAATTAACCATCCTGCTGCTTCCTGCTCTGTATATTCAAATCTATTCACTATATTGAGCGCTCATTTTTGATTCCTGTGAAAATGAAACAGATGAGAAAACGCGGCTAATTTATACATCAACGATGCCTGTAGAAAAAAATGAAATAGAAAATACTTTGCCATTATGGAAAAATAAAATTTCCAACCCAGTACAAATTGGAGGAATAGAAACTTCTGTACTTGATAATGGTCTGTCAAAAGGTACCCGCATTGCCTGGATAAATACAGGCGCCGGGTTGAGATATAAAATAGTTATAGACAGAGCAATGGATATTGCTGATGCTTTTTATAATCAGTATAACCTGGCATGGTTGAGTCATATTGGTATTACTTCTTCCCAGCCTTTTTCCAATCAGGGCGTTGACTGGTTAAAAACTTTTGGTGGTGGCTTACTTACTACCTGCGGGCTTTCGCATACAGGAGGACCTGAAATAGATGAGTATGGTCAAAGGGGGTTGCATGGTGAGATCAGTAATCTTCCTGCGGAAATAGAATCTGTTATTCAACCCGACCCGGCATCAGGCAAACTGGAAATGAGTATTACAGGTATTGTAAAACAATCCATGGCATTAGGCCCGAATCTTGAATTAAGGAGAACCATTTCCGGTAAACTCGGTTCACCCGCCATTCAAATAAATGATGTGGTCATCAATCGTGGCAATCAGCCTGCTCCGTTAATGCTGTTGTATCATTGCAATTTTGGATGGCCGTTGGCCGATGAGGGTACAGATATATTGTGGAACGGGGAGTGGCAATCGCGTGAGGGGGAGCCGCACAATAAAATTTTTAACAAAAACAACAATTTTAGAAAATGCACGGCCACACGTGATGATCATGCAGGCAGGGGAGAGGAAGCGGCATATATTGACATTTCAGAAAATTCTGATGGCGAATGTTATTGCGGATTGTATAACTCGCAATTGGGCATTGCCGTTAGTATAAAATTTTACAAGAAGGAATTGCCCTGGCTTGTCAACTGGCAGCATTGGGGTAGAGGTGAATATGTTACCGGGCTTGAGCCTGCCACACTCCCGCCTATAGGGCAGGCAAAGGCAAGAGCTGAAAACAAATTGATTTTTATAAAACCAGGCGAATCAAAAACCTATCGTCTTGAAATGAAAGTACTTCACGACAAAGAAACAATCAATCATTTTATAAACATTTCAACGAAAGCAAATAAATAAACCAAATGGAAAAATTAAGTGTAGCACAGAAAGCACTAGATCAGGGTAAAGGAGTTTTGCGGTTAGCCCCCAATTGGGTGCCGCGTTCATTTTGTGTTCCCGGGAGAAGAATTAAACTTCATCCTGATGATTATTATGTATTAGGAGGTCAACGTGGTGGTATAGACGAAAGGTGGTTTTCGTCTACCACGCCTGCTAAAAATGGCCCGCTTACAGGAGTGAATGAAGGGCTAAGTCAGGTTGTTTTTGAAGATGGCGGAAAAACCGAACAGTTTTTATTAAGAGATGCTGTAAGCGAATTGAAGGGGCAATTAATAGGTGAACGTTTGTGGAAAGAATACGAAAGCTGGCCGATGTATTCCAAATTTTTCGACAATATGGGCCCCCTTCCGCACCATATTCATCACAATGATGAAAAAGCTGCACTTGTAGGACAGTCCGGGAAACCTGAAGCCTATTATTTTCCACCTCAGGTAAACAACCATGGAGGTGATTTCCCCTATACATTTATGGGGATAGCGCCGGGTACTACAAAAGAGCAAATAAGGGAATGTCTAATGAATTTTTCAAAAGGAGATAATAAAATTACAAACTATTCACAGGCCTATCGTTTGCAGCCCGGTACCGGATGGGATGTGCCACCGGGCTTGCTGCATGCCCCTGGCAGTTTATGTACTTATGAGCCACAAAAAGCGTCGGATGTATTTGCCATGTATCAAAGCTTAGTAAACGAGGCTATTGTACCTGAAGAATTGTTATGGAAAGATACCCCTGCCGATCGTGTAGGCGATTATGATGCATTAATAGAAGTAATAGACTGGGAACTGAATGTTGATCCGAACCAATATCAAAACAGATTTATGGCGCCTTTGCCGGTACAACCATTTGAACTTACTAAACCAAAGGGATATTTTGAAACCTGGGTATGCTACAAGTCTGATGCATTTAGTGCAAAAGAATTAACTGTTTTGCCAGGAGCAACGGTAGCCATAAAAGACAATGCCGCTTATGGTATCATTTTAATGCAGGGGCATGGTAAATTTGGGGTTTGGAATATTGATTGTCCAGCGCTTATTCGTTACGGACAATTAACCAATGATGAGTTTTTTGTAAGTGAGCAGGCTGCAAAAGAGGGGATATCTATTACTAATTATTCATCTACAGATCCTATAGTAATTCTAAAACATTTTGGACCAGGCAACCCTGATCTTGATTTAAAATAACTGATAGCAATTTATTCAACACTATTAATACAATATTTTTATGGCAACAAACAATTTTCCAAAGCTTCACAATGCAACATGGCCAGGCGTTGTGGGCAAAGGTCCGGACTCAGAACCACCTTTGCTGATAGAAACCATGCTTGAGTATACTGCAAAAGCAGAAGTGAACGGTGTAAAATTTGATGGTGTAGACGTAGGCTTGTTTGATCCATCCATTGATTTAAGCGATCCCGATGGACCCAAAAAGCTGGCCGATAAAGTAGCTGCTCATAATCTTGTAATAGGTAGCCTCGTAGCGCCAATTTGGGGCGGCCCTGTATTAGGTAGCGCCGATGATCGTAAAACTTTTTTGGAGGAGGTACGCAAAAGTTGTGTGTTTGCACAAAAGCTAAATGATATTGGAATTCGTAAATATGGTATAGTGCGTATAGATTCTGCCAGTAGCCCTGAACAATATTCCAAAGATCCGGCAGGCAATCAAAAATTGATTGTGGAAACATTCAAAGAAGCTGCTAAAATAGCCGGTGATCATGGTGAAAGATTAGCAGCAGAAGGTGAAATATGCTGGGCGGGTATGCATAGCTGGAAAAGTATGCTCAATACACTTGAGGCTGTAAACAGCCCCAACCTTGGATTCCAGGCAGATATGTCGCATACCTTTTTATACCTGCTGGGTTATAATGCTCCTGAGGATAGGATATTGCCTGATAATTTTCAGTGGGGTGACAGAACTGCATTGGAAGAAGGATTAAAAAAATTAACGGCCGCTTTGCGTCCATGGACAATAGATTTTCATGTTGCGCAAAACGACGGTACCGTCCATGGCACCGGTTCGCATGATAAAACAGGACGGCATTGCCAGGCTACTGATCCCAACGGAAGAATGGATATCGTGAAAGATGCCGGACGCTGGCTCCGGGATGAAAAGGGAAACCTAACAAAAGCGTTTACACATATCTGTTGGGATGGTTGTATGTTCCCCAATTCAGTGATGCACAACCAGCAAACCTGGAACGATATTCTAGCCGTGATGATAAAAGTGAGAGAAGCGCACGGATGGCAGGAATAGAGGAGAGAGGTGAGAGACGTGAGAAGTGAGAGAAATGTGATTGAGAAAATTTGAAAGACGAGATCATTAAATTAATAATAACCGCTGAGGCTGATCGCTGACTACCGAAAGCTAACTGCTGAAAGCTGATCGCCCAAAGCTCACAGCCCTCAGCAAAACTCAAATTAACCATGTCAAATAAAAAACAACTACGCATTGGTCTGATAGGTACCGGCTTTATGGGGCGTACCCACTCCAATGGATACAACAGAGTTCCAAATTTTTTCCCTGCTTTGGAGTATACACCGGTGTTAAAAGCAGTATGCTCCCGAAATAAAGAAAAAGTGCAGGCATTTGCTGATCAATGGGGGTATGAATCTATTGAGACAGACTGGAAAAGACTTATTGAACGCAATGATATAGATGCAGTGGATATTTGTACCCCCAATGATATGCATGCAGAAATAGCCATAGCGGCTGCAAAAGCCGGCAAAATGATACTGTGTGAAAAACCATTGGCGCGCACACTGGCAGAAGCGAAAGGAATGGTTGATGCAATTGAGAAGGCAAAAGTAAAAAATACAGTTTGGTATAATTATCGCCGTTTACCTGCTGTTACACTTGCCAAGCAAATTGTGAATAGTGGAAAGCTTGGAAAAATATTCCATTACCGCGCCAATTTTTTACAGGACTGGACCATCAGTGCTGATGTACCACAGGGCGGTACTGCTGCATGGCGACTGGATGTAGAAGCCGCAGGTTCGGGGGTTACCGGTGACTTACTGGCTCATTGTATTGATACCGCAATGTGGTTGAACGGAAGTATTACCGATGTTTCTGCCATGACAGAAACTTTCATCAAAGAAAGATTTCACCAGGTAAAAGGTAAAGTAGAAAAAGTGGGCATTGATGACGCCTGTATTTTTCATTGCCATTTTGCTAATGGTTCATTAGGATTGTTTGAGTCTACACGTTATGCCCGCGGGCATAAGGCTTTATATACTTTTGAAATCAATGGTGAAAAGGGCTCTTTGCGCTGGGATCTGCACGACCTGAACCGCCTCGAATATTTTGATCACAACGATGAAGGTATTGTTCGTGGCTGGCGCTCCATACTTGTAACTGATGGCGACCAGCCCTATATGGATAAATGGTGGGTACCTGGTTTAATCGTAGGCTATGAGCACAGTTTTGTACACCAGGCAGCAGATTTTCTGAAGTCGTTGCAGGAAGGAACGGAATGCCATCCCACCTTCCGGGATGCTTATGAAACACAAAAAGTATGTGAAGCGGTGATTGAATCTGCGAAGAGCAGGAGCTGGAAAGATACCGGAGTAGAATGGGTAGAGAAGTAAACAGGTGGAGTTAGGAATTTTATCTCAACCATATACTTTTCCTGTTAATCATATAATTATTAACCATCCTGAAATTTTGTTCAGGGTGGTTTTTGTTTTTAGAGCCGGTTTTAATTAGAGTGGTAACCTGAATTGAGTCAGAAAATATTATTTATAACAGCAGAATGGTAAAAAAAAGTATAAATTATTATATTATTTTATGTGGATTCGAAGAGAGAGAAAATTATGCATACAAGCGATAATCTTGATAATGTATTGTCCTATTTTTTTGATAAGGCCCCGCAAAAGCATAGTATTTCCGAAATTTCAAAAAATGTTTTCAATAACGACCCTGCTGTTCCTGTAGCTGAAATAATAGTTCATCTCGTTGAAGAAAAATATTTGTTTCCGGAATTGACTGACTACGCAAAAAGCATTGCTGATGTCAAATATGGGATTTCTATAAAAGGGATTTTGTTTTTTGAACATGCAAAAATTGAGGGACGCCCTTACGATGCTTTAGAAAATGAAAAGAAAACACAGAAATCAGGGGTTGAAATAAAACATGAACATCAGAAAAATAATTCCACACCGGAATGGTGGGGTAAAAAATATTGGTGGATGATGTTAATCATTGGCTGGATTGGTGGGTGCTGGAGTAATATGGTGAGAGAAAAATTCAATAGAAAAGAAAAACCTGAAACAGTGATAAACAATGCTAATGAAAAGATTAATAAGACCGACACATCTAAGGCTTCAAAATGATACCTGAGTATTGAGTACTTGTTGTGTGTTATGTTCATAAATAAGCATTTTGTGATTACTGTTTTTTCCTTTGGATTTCAATACTATTTTTCCGTTTATCTTATTTGATCCTGGCAGGTGCATCTGTTTTTACAGTTTAGTATAACCTGGTAATAAGAAAAAATTTCATTTTACCCGCTTTAACAAACACAGGCTTAAAGCGATATCTTCGTGATACTATTGGGATAAATACGCATGAGCAAAGCAAAAAAAAATATATTGTTAAGAAGCAGAGAGATTACTCAAATTTATTTTAAGTATTTAGACAAACACATTGCTGATGTTGTTTCAGGAGAGGCTGCTGAGTTTATGGAAATCAATCAAATTGCAAACGAATTATTCATCTCTCACAAACATTTGACTGATACAGTACAGAAAGAGACAGGGAACCATCCCTGCCATTTTTATGACCTTAAAATTATTGGTGAAGCCAGGAGAATGATTTCTGAAACCAATATGCCAATTGCTGAAATTGCAGCAATCCTCACATACGACCCTTCTAACTTCTGCAAGTTCTTCAGGAAATTTGTAGGACTAACTCCGGGGCAATTCAGGAAAACAACTCAAAACTTAAGTTCCGAAAAGTTCACCACGAAATAAAATATGATACTGCCATCTTTGTAAAGTAAACTGTAAAATACCTATCGTGTCCTGAAAATATTAATAATCATTTAAAATTCAGTTTTTCGCCTACCCAGGCCTCTCCTCATGGAGAGTGGGCAGAAACAACAGCAAAAAGTTTCGTTTATTTTAAACCTAAAACAATGATCATAAAAATTTTTAATTCAGTATTAATCCTTGTAGCTGTATTTATGGGCGTCAAACAAGGATACGCAATGTTTTCGGGTAAGCCGGAAATGATGGGAATGTTTGGGAAATGGGGTTTTAGTAAAACAGGGTTAATGATTAATGGTATTGTTACAATTACTGCCGCCATATTCATTCTATTTCCAAAAACTTTTGTGTGGGGAAACTTCCTGATGGCAGCCGGGATATTATTGATTATCTGTTTTCATCTTTTAGATAAAGACCTGAAAGGAATGGCAATAGAACTCCCGTTTTTATTTCTGAATTTGATTATTATTTACCTGCAATATCCTTTGAAATCTCAGATATGATGAACCACAAAATTTACTTGATGCTTTTGGTGTTTTCGTTTTCTTTTTGTGCCTTCGGACAAAATCAAAACAAACATTCATCCCACAATAAAAACTATAAAACCCAGCAAACTATGGATTTATCTAAAATTTCAAATGAAACCGTAAAGCAGGCAATAAATGCTTTGCAATCAGGCGATAAGAACTGGTACACTTTCTTCACCGAAAACCCAATAATGACCGATGATGGCAACAAAGCAGACTTCAGAAACTTCTTTGCCAAAGCCCTGGGCAATGAAAAATTCTTAACCATAGATAAAGTAGAAAACGACGGTAAAGAGGTGTATGGAAATTTTAAAGCAGGACAATGGGGAACATTTAAGGTGTTCTTCAAATTTCATCAAAATACCGAAGGCAAGTTTGACAGATTAGACATCGGACAGGCAAAGTATTAAAAAACAGATCATCAGAATCAATACTGCCTGGGGTAGCAATATATAAGTGTTTAGTTGACTATACCAACCGGTTGCATAAATAAACCTAAGCGTTAAGGCTTCAGGAAACAGATATTTGAGCTAATGTATCCTTTATGTACAGTAGGAAAAATTAACGGATTATTGTAATTCGAAATGACGCTAATTTTACTATGATATAAGCTATTTCAACAATTAAAATGGATAAATATAGCGCACTACTAAAATCTGTCACATTTCGTTTCTCGAAATCTGCGCCGCAGTATTGGGCTGATTTGGGGTGTGGTAGTGGTGTTTTTACAAAAGCCCTGGCAGATAATTTACCCTTACAAAGTCAGATATTTGCCTTTGATAAAATTGAGCAACAGTTACCCGATAAAATGGGAAACAATATATCTGTGGTATTTCGAAAATTGAATTTCGAAATACAGGATCTTGGTTATTCGAATTTAGACGGAATACTGATGGCCAATTCCTTGCATTTTGCAAAAGAAAAAGAAGCGCTTATCAGAAAACTGGAAGTAAATTTTAAAAACACACCTCGTTTTCTGGTTATTGAATATGACCGTACACAGCCTAATCAATGGGTGCCTTATCCTGTTTTGTTTGAAGAACTAAGAGAAATTTTCAATACATTGGACTATCAAATTATTGAAAAAACCGGCGAATTAAAATCGGTGTATGGCGGAATAATGTATGCTTGCTTTGTTTCAAAAAACTAAATGTCAAAAAGAAAATATTGACTATGCATCACAGCTTACTACTTGTACTCAGCTTATTATTTGTTGTTTTTTTATTGGTATTACTGGCAAGGCGCATCAAAATTGCTTACCCCATTTTTCTGGTAATTGCAGGGTTAGGTATTAGTTTTATACCTGGTATCACGCACCTGCACCTTGACCCGGATTTGATTTTTCTTATTTTTCTGCCACCACTTTTGTATGAAGCGGCATGGTATACGTCGTGGAATGACTTCTGGAAATGGAAACGTCCGATAGCCTTACTGGCTTTCGGTTTGGTGTTTTTTACATCCACCGTTGTGGCCTATGTTTCTTCGTCTGTCATTCCCGGATTTACATTGGCATTAGGATTTTTGCTGGGAGGTATTATTTCTCCTCCCGATGCTGTTGCCGCTGCTACGGTATTGAAAGGAATGGGAGTTCCCAAAAGATTGATGACCATTCTGGAAGGTGAGAGCCTGGTAAACGATGCATCATCATTAATCGTTTTCAGGTTTGCTTTGGCAGCCATATTAACAGGAACCTTTTCTATGCAGGAAGCCACCGGACAATTTTTCCTGGTGGCAGGAATGGGCATCATTGTAGGGTTAATTGTGACTAATGTAATGTATATTATTCATCGTTTTCTACCCACTACTCCAGCTATTGATGCTGCATTAACTGTGATGACACCGTATATTTTGTTTCTAACTGCTGAGCAATTTCATTTTTCCGGAGTAATGGCGGTAGTAAGTGGCGGCTTATTTATGTCCTATCGTTCTCACGAAGTATTTAAAACAGGGAGTACCCGTTTAAATATGCTGGGGGTTTGGACGACTATGATTTTTGTGATGAACGCTTTGGTCTTTGTTTTAATTGGATTATCACTGCCCGAAATCATTGAAGGACTGGGCGAATATTCTGTAGCAGATGGTATTAAATATGGTTTAATCATCAGTGCTCTTACTATAGCATTGCGTTTCCTTTGGGTATTTCCATCGGCACATATCCCACGGTGGTTGAGTGCCAAAGCAAGACAAGATCCTTCGCCGGGTTGGAAAGGTCCTTTAGTTATTAGTTGGGCAGGTATGCGGGGGGTTGTTTCCCTGGCAACAGCGCTTTCCATTCCATTTTTAATGCAGGACGGCAATGCATTTCCTCATCGCAACCTGATTATCTTCATCACTTTTGTAGTCATTTTTATAACGCTTGTTTTTCAGGGATTGACTTTGCCGTTTATCATCAAACTCATCAAACTGAAAGAAATAGATAACATTGTTCCTGAAGAAGAGCAACAGGCAGGTATACAATTACGATTAGACAAAGTAGCACTAAAAATATTAAAAGAAAAATATGCGGATTCTATTGAATCAAATGAATTGGTGGGTTTTTATAAAACGAGTTTGGAGAATGCTATTTCCAACACCTCTCAGCAACTGGAATCATTAGAATGTGATGAAACCGAAAAGCATGAAATTGAATTGTATCACAAAATCCTGATGGATATTTATACACAGCAACGCAAAGAACTCTTTCAACTTCGGAAAGAAAGATTTTTTAGCGATGAGGAAATCAGAAAATCCGAACTGCAGTTAGATTTGAATGATTTGAAAATTTCGGGAACAGAACATTAATTTAAAAAGGATATAGTGTTAGACTTCAGAAATGCGCACTTCGTGCTGTGAACAATAATTATTCTAATGCCCGGATTGAAAAAATATAAAAAAGAGAAGATTAGTGAAAGCTGCACTCATGTCTGATCAACAGATTATTTCTCCAAACCGGTCTGATGGCAGACGCAGGATCAAAGCGATTACTGGCGGCTCAATTGGGAATCTGGTAGAATGGTACGACTGGTATGCATACTCAGCTTTTGCATTGTATTTTTCCCCCGTTTTTTTTCCGCATGACGACCGTACCGCGCAGTTGCTGAATGCTGCAGGTATTTTTGCCGTAGGTTTTTTAATGCGTCCTATAGGCGGCTGGCTGTTTGGACGTATAGCCGATAAAACCGGCAGAAAAAAGGCACTGACCCTTTCTATTTTTTTAATGTCTTTGGGTTCGCTCATTGTAGCCTGCACTCCCGGATATGAATCCATAGGTATTGTTGCCCCAATTTTACTCTTCCTGGCCCGATTGCTTCAGGGGATTAGTGTAGGTGGTGAATATGGTACTTCGGCCACATATCTCAGCGAAATGGCGACAAGTAACCGCCGTGGATTTTATTCCAGCTTTCAATACGTAACATTAATAGGGGGACAGTTGATAGCGCTGGGTGTTCAACTGGTACTGCAGAAGCTTTTGCTGACGGATCAACAATTGCACGACTGGGGATGGAGAATCCCTTTTTTCATTGGGGCGGCACTTGCCGTAGTTGCGTTTTATATCCGTGCACATTTAGATGAATCAGCTTCTTTTACTATGAAGGATAAGGCTGAGAGGGGATCTCTTGGCAAACTATTGAAATATCCTAAATCTGTGGCCACCGTCATTGGACTAACTTTGGGCGGCACCATTGCTTTTTATACTTATTCTATTTATATGCAAAAGTTTCTGGTGAATACCGTTCATTTGAGTATTGACCAAAGTACACTTATTTCTTTTTTTTCATTGCTGTTGTTTGCCCTGCTGCAACCTGTATTTGGATCACTTTCGGACAAGGTTGGCAGAAAACCTTTGCTTATTGGTTTTGGTGTTTTAGGTACCTTATGCACTGTCCCGTTATTGTCAGCTATAGGAAGCGTATCTGGTTCAGGAGGCGCATTTGTGCTGGTAATGCTGGGTTTACTAATTGTAAGTGGATATACTTCTATTAATGCTGTGGTTAAGGCTGAACTGTTTCCTGCTGAGATAAGGGCGCTTGGTGTAGGTCTGCCTTATGCACTTACTACCGCTATTTTTGGAGGCACTGCTGAAGTTGTGGCATTGTGGTTTAAACAAAAGGGACAGGAAACCTGGTTCTATTGGTATGTAACTGCCTGCATATTTATTTCACTCATGGTATATGTCACGATGAGGGACACCAAAAAGCACTCAAAGATCACCCAAATTTGGCCTGGTGATGGATACAACAAAGCCACGAATTTCAGCGTTCCGCGGGATGATATATGAATACAAGAGCTACGAATGCACGTGTGTATTAAAATACATTAGTGAATTCGTGGCTATGATCCGGTTTTTTTCATTGATATACAATAATTTCTAACTTTAGGCATTGTTGTAAAAAATGATGGATTGAAAAACCTGCTGCTTTTGATATTGTTGTTTTTTGGGGGGACTTACCAGCTACAGGCCCAGCAAAATCCTTCACTCTCTAATTTGCGGAAAAAAATTATCAATACCAGGCAGGATACCCTTAGGCTTGATTCCCTGAGTATTGTACCCGGTACTTTTAAGATGTTCAATATTGATCCTGGCTATTACAGACTGGATGATGTAAACGCAATACTTACCTGGAATAAAAAACCCATAGCAGATAGTGCGTTGATACTATACCGTGTATTTCCCGGCAGGTTCAGAACGGTGTACCAGAGAATGCGGTTTGACAGTATCAGCAATAATTTTTTAGCTGGGCCCACTATCAGTGGCAACGAACTTACTCAGAACTCTGTTTTTGATTTTGGTAATATCAGCTATAATGGCAGCTTTGGAAGAGGACTTTCTTTTGGTAACCGGCAGGATGTGGTACTGAACTCCACCCTTAACCTGCAAATGAGCGGATACCTTGCCGACAGTATCCAGATTGCTGCAGCTATTACCGATAGTAACATACCAATACAACCTGATGGTAATACTCAAAATTTGAATGAGTTTGACCGGGTGTTTATTCAATTTAAAAAAAACAACTGGCATTTTGATATAGGAGATATTGACCTCAGGCAGCAACAGAATTATTTTTTAAATTATTATTCCAGACTACAGGGTGCATCTTTTGAGCAGGAAACAAAGGTTAGTACTAATATTAAAAATCATTTTTTATTCAGCGGGGCTATTGCCAAAGGAAAATACACAAGAAATATTTTTCAGGGCTCTGAAGGCAACCAGGGACCTTACCGGTTGCAGGGCCCAAATAATGAACTTTTCTTCATTGTGCTTGCAGGTACCGAAAGAGTATATATTGACGGAGAACTGATGCAGCGTGGTGAGGACCAGGATTATGTGATCAACTATAATACTGCCGAAGTTACATTTACGCCTAAACGAATGATTTCAAAAGATTCGCGCATACAGGTTGAATTTGGTTATGCCGACAGGAATTATCTCAACTCTCAATTGTATTTGTTTGATGAAGCTGCAATAGGTTCAAAACTTAAAATAAAAGTAGCGGCGTATTCCAATGCCGATGCAAAAAATTCTCCGATCAATCAAACCCTTGATCCAAAACAAAAACAGTTTTTGGCTGATGTGGGCGACAGTGTAAAAAATGCATTGTATCCATCTCAGTCTTTAGACACTTTTTCTACCAGTAAAATATTATACAAAAAAATAGATACGGTTTATAATAACAGTATTCACGATTCGGTATTTGTATATACACCGCAAAAAGAAAATGCTTTGTACGGACTTGCTTTTACCGAGGTAGGGCAGGGCAGGGGTAATTATATGGTAGATGCTACAAATGCTGCAAATGGAAAAGTATTTAAGTGGGTATCCCCTGATACCAATAACATTCCTCGTGGTAACTACGAACCTGTAATATTACTCATAGCCCCTAAAAAACAACAGGTGCTCACTATCGGTGCGGAGTATGCAGTGTCGGATTATACGACTGTAAGTACTGAAGCCGCAGTTAGCAATTACAATATCAATAGTTTTTCAACAAAAGATAAATCGGATGATAAAGGATATGCTGTCCGTTTTCTTGTAAATGATGTTAGAAAACTGAAAGGGGTATCAGCAAATACATTGAAATCTCAGATGAGCTACGAGTGGGTGCAAAACCGATTTCACCCGGTGGAGAGATTGCGTACCGTTGAATTTTACCGTCAATGGGGACTGCCACTAAGTGTAAATACAGCTACTGAACAACTTTTTCATGCCGGCTCACAATTGATAGGGAAATCAGGTAATAGTCTGCAATATGAGTTTGATACCTATAATCGCAGTGATGGCTATACCGGTGTACGCAATAATATTTCTCAAAAAGCCAACTATGGCAACTGGCACTTCAATAACCAGTTGATAATAACCAGTTTTTCAATGAACGACCAGCGTGGTTATTTCTTCAAACCTTACATTGACGTATCTCGGGACTTTCCCAAACTGGGCAATCATACTATAGGCGCCGGATATAATATGGAGCGAAATCTTATTAAATACAAGACATTTGATTCCCTCAATACCGGCAGTTATTCATTTGATATATGGCAGTTGTATATTAAATCGCCGGTGAGCAAACCTAATAGATGGGGCATTACCTATTTTACAAGAACTAACCACTATCCATACGGTGCTAATCTTCTGACTACAGACAGAAGTAACAATATCAATGTATATACCGAATTGCTTAAGAACGAAAAACATCAGTTTCGTGTTAACGTTACTTATCGCAATCTCAGGGTACCGGAAAATAAAATCTCTAATCAAAAACCAGAAGAAACAATTTTGGGAAGAGCAGAATATTTTATCAATGAATGGAAGGGGATGCTCAATGGCAATGTTTTGTATGAAGTAGGAACGGGGCAGGAGCAAAAAAGAAATTTTACTTATGTGGAAGTACCGGCAGGGCAGGGAGAATACACCTGGAATGATTATAATAACAATGGAATACAGGAATTGAATGAATTTGAAATAGCTCAGTTTAAGGATCAGGCAAAATATATCAGGATATTTACCCCAACCAATGAATTTATCAGGGCAAATTATCTCCAGTTTAATTATAGTTTTATTATCAATCCAGCCACTGTAATTGATAAAGCAAGTGCCAATAAGTTCGAAAAATTTCTTGCCAGGTTATATTTTCAAAGCTCTTTACAGGTGTATAAGAAAGAAATGTCCGGAAATCTTAGTTTTAATCCATTCTCTGTCCCCATCACCGATACCACATTGATTATCCTAAACCAGGTATTCAGCAATTCATTTTCTTTCAACCGGTCGGGAAGTGTATGGGGAATTGATCTGAATAATATCAGAAGTGGTAATAAAGCATTCCTTACTTATGGTTATGAAAGCCGTAAGGTGAATGATTGGAATTTCAGGAGCAGGGTCAACATCAGTCGCTCCCTGTTATTGGAACTTACCGGCAAAAACGGTAGCAGCAGGCTTATCACTCCCGGGTTTGATAACAAGAACTATAATATTAAATCAATGGGAGTAGAACCTAGAATATCATTTGTACATGGCACTACATTCAGGATATCGCTGGGTTACCGGTTTGATGATAAAAAAAATACAGACTCTGTTCAAAAAGCAACTATTCATTCAATTACAAGCGAAGCAAAATATAATGTACTGTCCAGCACTTCCATTACCGGCCGGTTTACTTTCAGTCATATAAAGTACAGTGATCCTGCAAATGCTAATGCTGCAAATACTGCTGTTTCATATATGATGCTTGATGCGTTACTGCCGGGGAAAAACTATTTATGGACAATGGATCTTACCCGGCGACTTACATCGTATCTCGAGTTAAACTTTCAGTATGAAGGAAGAAAAACGGGCACATCCAATATTGTACATATCGGAAGGGCATCACTAAGGGCATTATTCTAAAAATAAAAACCCCGGGAAAATTTACCCGGGGTTTTATTATAAAATATTTAGAAGATGAAAACTATCCGAACAATCCGCCTTTTCTGAGAGTT
Source organism: Bacteroidota bacterium (assembly GCA_018268105.1). GTDB lineage: Bacteria > Bacteroidota > Bacteroidia > Chitinophagales > Chitinophagaceae > Agriterribacter. The sequence goes on from JAFDXG010000129.1 coordinate 66,455, forward strand.
ACAGATCCTTCACCGATTTTGAATCCGTTCTGATACACTTCTACTTTATAAGTACCAGGTTTATATTTGTCGGTTTGTTTAAGATCAAAGCTTACGTTTTTGCGTTTGCCCTGTTCATAATCAATAGATACTTTATTAGTATAATCTTTTTCGCCATCTTCCCTGGTGTTTATAGAGCCGGAGCCAAGTCCTTCTTCTTTAACTACAGCGCCTTCAGGGCTTGTTACGATTACGTAAAGATCTTTAGTGCCGGTAGTAGTAAGTCTGTTTTCTACATCAAAAGATACTCTGAATTTGTCAGCTCTTTTTGCTTTTGTAGTTTCTGATTCTTTACCATTCTTCTTTTCGTTGATAGCGGCAATATGGAAGTTGGTAGCGTTTAATGTAGAACCCACATCTACCTTATTGCTGAGGTCTTTATTTTCAGTGACCTTTGTGTTTAGAGTGTCAGACAGTTGCTGCTTTTCGGTAGTTAACTTTTCTTTATCCATAGTCAACTGTTTGTTTTCACCCTGTAGTCTTTCAATTTCTTTTACATATTCCTCAATCTTTCCATTAAGAGAATTAATCAATCTACGGGCTTCAGCAAGGTCAGAAGCGCTGGCGTTTTGCTTGGAAATAAGCGTTTTAATTCTTGAACGCATTGTAGCCACGTCTTTGTCGCGTGTTTTTACCAGACTGTCTAATTTTGAATTTTCAGAAGTCATTTTGTCAAGTCTGATTTCTGCAGCCTGGTAGTCGGTAAGTAGCTGGTTTCTTACAGAGTCAAGCGATGCGTACTGAACATCCTTTTGCTGGATAACTTCCTTGGTTTTACTTTTATCAAAAATGATGTAACCCCAGGTACCCAATAATGCAGCTATTAACACACCATAGATAATCCCGCGATTATCTTTTTTGGGAGGTTGTGAAGAGCCTGTTGCGGAGGGATAATTTGATGCACTCATATTTGTTTCTTTTTTAGATTTTAAACGAAATTAGTAGTTATGATTTACAATGTTAACCTTACAAATTTATTAGTAATTGATATAGAAACAGTACCCGCAGCCCCTGATTTTCAACAGTTACCAGACCATTGGAAGAGGCTTTGGGAGGACAAGATGTCCAAAACCATGCCAGAAAATTTCACACCTTCCGAATGGTATACACAACGCGCTGGTATTCTTGCGGAATTTGGTAAAATAATTTGTATTTCCTCTGGCTATTTTTACCAGGATTTAAACGGGAAAATGAGCTTTCGGATAAAGTCTTTAAGTGGAGATGATGAAAAAAAATTACTGACTGATTTTCTCGACCTGTTGAATACATTTAAAAATAAGCGGAATATAGTAGTAATGGCCGGGCATAATATCAAGGAGTTTGATATCCCCTATATATGCCGCCGATTGATGATTCATCAACTAGTAATGCCTGAGATACTGCAGTTGAGCGCTAAAAAACCCTGGGAAACCAATTTAATTGATACGATGGAATTATGGAAATTTGGTGATTATAAAAACTACACCTCTTTAAATTTACTGGCAGCAGTGTTGGGCATTAAGACGCCAAAAGATGATATTGACGGAAGTATGGTACGGGATGTATATTACAACGAACACGATCTGCCCCGTATATCTGTATATTGCCAGAAAGATGTGCTGACAACCGCAAATATCATTATGCGCTTTAAGGGGTTACCCCTAATTGAAGATGAAAATGTAATAATTGCAGATTTTAAATCATAAGATTTTAAATCTCAAATGTCAAATCTCAAATTTGTTATCTTGCCCCCGATATGAGTGCTGAAAAAATTATTTCTGACTGGAAAAAGAAAGTATATAAACCGGTGTACTGGCTGGAAGGGGAGGAAAATTTCTATATTGACGAGGTGGTTGAGTATGCAGAACATTCTTTATTATCCGAATCAGAAGCCCCTTTTAATCTTAGTGTTTTTTATGGAAAGGATGCCAATTGGGCAGAAGTAATAAATGCCTGCCGCCGTTATCCAATGTTTGCAGAATACCAGGTGGTATTGCTGAAAGAAGCTCAGCAAATGCGGGATGTCGAAAAATTAGAAGCATATATTTCAAATCCGCTTTCTTCCACAATACTGGTAGTGGCACATAAAGAAAAAAAACTTGACGGTCGCAGCAAACTGGCTAAACATTTGAAACAACATGCCATAGTACTTACAACCAAAAAAATCTATGATAAGCAATTACCCGAATGGGCAAACGGCCGGGTAACTGAAAAAGGATATTCAATTTCTCAAAAGGCCGTATTATTACTGGTTGATCATATTGGCAACGATTTGAGCCGCATCAATAATGAAATAGATAAATTGTTGGTGAATCTTGCCAACAGGAAAAATATTACCGAAGACGATATAGAACAATATGTAGGTGTAAGTAAGGAATATAATGTTTTTGAATTGCAGGAAGCCCTGCAGCGAAAGGATTTGGCCAAAGCAATCCGGATAGTTCAATATTTTGGGTCTAATCCCAAAGCGGCTCCTATACAGTTGGTTTTGCCGGCTCTTTATAATTACTTCAGTAAAGTGTACATGCTCTTTGGGATAAACACCACCGATGATAAGACAGCTGCAGCGGAGATCGGTGTGCCCCCATTTTTTATTAATGACTATAAACTTGTGGCAAAAAACTACGGCTATACCGGTGTGGAAAGCACCCTTTTGCTCCTGCATCAATATAACCTGAGAAGTCTTGGTGTAAATGATGCAGGAACAGAAGATGCCTCTCTTTTGAAAGAGATGATAACTAAAATAATGATGGTTTAAATTTTAGAGCAGGTTGCTTTATTCTTCCACCGGCAGTACTATCTTACTGTCGGGGTGTTCTTTACCATTATGGCAGGTTTTGCAGGTTACTGCCAGGGATACACCCTCTTCTCCTTTGTTGAAATTGAAATATTTTTTATTGATTTTTGCTGTCATCTTCATCATGTTTCTTGCCACCAGCTTAGTTTCTTTTTCATCACTGGCAAAATCAAGCTTTCTCTGTTCAGTTTTAGATGGTGCATGACAGAAATTACATTTTACACCAAGAGAAACATTAAAGCCTTTCATAATTTTGATCAGTTCTTCGTGATCTATATCCTTAGGCAAAACTTTAAGGTTTGGTTTTGGTTTTTTCTCCTGCGTAGTAGCTGCAACTCCTATGAAAAGTATTACAGAAATAGATAAGATGGTTAAGAATTTACGTTTGTGTACTTTAAGCATGATGTGGAATTTAGGCAGTAAAATAAAAATTTCTTCTTTACGTCCCAATTTTATTTTTTTGTATCCTTATAGCAATAGTTTTTACAATGGCAAAAGAAAAAATCCTGGTAATAGGGGCCTCAGGCCAAATTGGGGTAGAGCTTACCCTTGCGCTTAGAAAAATATATGGAGAATCTCAGGTAGTAGCTTCTGATCTCAGGGAAGAGAATAATTTGCTTAAGGGTACGGGTCCTTATGTATCTCTTGATGTGATGAATAAAGAAATGCTGCATGTGCAGATAATAAGGCAAAACGTTACCCAGGTATATTTGCTTGCCGCCATTCTTTCTGCTACCGGAGAAAAAAATCCGGGACTCGCCTGGCACCTGAATACTCAAAGCCTGCTGAATGTACTGGATATAGCAAGAGAAGAGCAACTGCAAAAAGTATATTGGCCCAGCAGCATTGCAGTATTTGGTCCTACTTCGCCTCAAAAGAACTGCCCTCAGCAAACCATCATTGAACCCACTACTGTATATGGTATCAGCAAATATGCCGGTGAGTTTTGGTGCAAATACTATCATCATCGGTTTGGAGTGGATATTAGGAGTATCCGTTACCCGGGGCTGATCAGTTATAAATCCTCTCCCGGGGGTGGTACCACTGATTATGCTGTTGAAATTTTTCACGAGGCAATTGAAGAAAAAAAGTACACTTCTTTTCTTAATGCGGATACCTATTTACCAATGATGTATATGCCGGATGCAATTCGTGCCACTATTGAAATAATGGAATCGGATGCGAAAAGTATTTCGGTGCGTACTTCATATAATGTAGCAGCAATTAGTTTTTCTCCGGCAGAAATAGCAGCGGAGATCAAAAAACATATCCCCGATTTCACCATTAATTATAAACCAGACTATCGCCAGCAAATAGCTGAAAGCTGGCCACAGAGTATTGATGACAGTATTGCCCGTAAAGACTGGGGGTGGAAACATGAATATGATCTTCCCGGAATGACAACGGATATGTTAAACAATTTGCAATCCTGAGTTATAAAGCATTGCGGGAAAATACTTGTTGCCTGAATGGTTATATTGGGCAATATTTTCTTAAGACAACATGAAAAAAACATTACTTATTGTTTTCGCGGTGCTTGCCGGTTGTATTGGTTATGCCTGTCCGCCTGCAGTTATTGCAAATGGTATATGGCGGGGTGTTTTGCAGAGGAATGACGGAATAGGTATCCCCTTTAATTTCATGGTAACAGACTCTGCAGGCAAAAAACTTATTTATATAATCAATGCTTCTAACCGGCTTAAGGTAGATGATATATACCGGGAAGGTGATTCAATAATTATAAGGCTCCCTTTTTTTGACTCAGAGTTCAGGGTGGTTAATATCAATAACAGTGAGTTGAGGGGGCGCTGGATAGAACATGTTGGGAATAGGGATAATGTCATTCCATTTGTTGCAGTACATAATGAAAATTACAGGTTTATTATAAGGGATAAAATTTTTTCTTCGAATATCAGCGGACGCTGGTCAGTAAATTTCAGAGATTCGGTTACGGGTAAGAGTTATCCTGGGGTGGGTGTATTTGAGCAAAAAGGTAACCATGTTACCGGTTCATTTCTTACCGGCAGTGGCGACTATCGGTTTCTTGAAGGTGTAATAGATGGGGACTCACTAAAGCTTTCCGGATTTGATGGTGGTTATGCACAGTGTTTCCTGGCAAAAATCAATAATAGCAATACTATCACTGCTGGTCGTTTGTTTTCGGGTGCAGGTTCAGCTACAAAGGTGTGGACCGCATCCAGGGATGATAATGCTAATCTTAATCAAAAACCCGGGAATGAACTTATTAATTCTGATACATCTCCAAAAATTGAATTCACTTTCAAAGAAGCAAATGGTAATAAAATATCTTTTAAAGATAAAAAGTTTAAAAATAAAATTGTAATCATTCAAATCATGGGTAGTTGGTGTCCCAACTGTTTGGACGAAACTGTATTTGTCAACCAGCTATACAAAGAATATAAAAGCAAAGGTGTAGAAGTGCTTGGACTTGCTTACGAACGAACTGCCGATTTTACCCGTTCTGCTATTGCCGTAAGAAATTTTATTCAGAGGCTTGCTATTCCCTATCCCGTTTTGATAGCCCCTGTAGCGGTTTCTGATCCTCTTCGGGTAGAAAAAACTTTTCCTCAATTGAAAAAAATTATTGCATTTCCCACTACTGTTTTTGTAGGAAGAGACGGAACCATAAAAGATATCCATACAGGTTTCAATGGACCGGGTACCGGCGAAGACTATGAAAAACAGAAAGAGGTATTTTATAGTATTATCAATCGTTTGCTCGAAGAAAAATAATCGGGCTTTTTCGTGAAAGATGATCTTTGAATTAAAAAATCTAATCTTTTTAGACCAGGTCTTACCATTTATCAGACTATGTGATCAGTTTTATTAGAAAACATAGCGCCAGGGCAATCAGCAGGGCGAACAGAAGTTTATATTTTTCCCAAAAGGCCTGTTGCTTTGCTTTTTTTTCCCAGGTTAAAATTGAAGTATATAAAGTTTCACCCGGGTTTAAAAGAGAAGTTAGTTTGCCGGAAAGAAACAGGATATGATTTGCGTTTAATCTTGATCCTGTTTTCATAACCGCATTTATTATTTCCTTTTTAATACCGGCAGTAGCTTCATGCCTGAGTAGTGCTATATTATTTTCAGAAAAAAATTGTTTTAATTGAGTAAATACTTTGTCTTTATTGAACCGAAATTCATCCATATCCAGCACTTTTTTCTCCAATACTAAAAGATCAGATAAAATAGATTCTGGGGTGTCATTTCGCGTTGCAGTTGCGGATTGGGTAGGGAAGTGCAATCGCCACTCGCGGTCGTAGTTATACCTTCTTTGAGGATTAGATAATACTTCGTAGGCTTCCTGTATCTCACGGAAACGATTATGCGCGAAATCGTCCCCTTCGTTGGTATCGGGATGAAACTGCAGGGCCATTTTTCGGTATCTTTTTTTAATATCTTCATTCGAAGCATTAAAAGGGAGCCCTAGTGTTTTATAATAATCATTGAATAATGTCATTCTGATAAATGATGCGCAAAGATCGTTAAAACATCTATTTTTACTTTATGAAAGATTCTTTTCACCGCACAGAGGGAGATATCAATCTCTCTGATTCCCGCAAAGCCTGGTACGCTGTGATCAGCGATAGCAGCACACAACATTACTTAGATGCAGATGCAAGGTATTTTTTGCACCAATCCATGTCCACTCCATGTCTTGATGTACTCGAATCCTGTGATGGCATTTATATTAAGGACCTGGCCGGTAAACGTTATATGGATTTCCATGGCAATAATGTGCACCAGGTCGGATACCGAAATCCATACGTAATTGACGAGGTAAAAAAACAGATGGATATTTTACCGTTTAGCCCCCGTCGCTATACCAATAAACCTGCTGTTGAACTGGCAGAAAAGCTTGCCGGATTATTTCCCGGTGATCTTAACCGGGTACTGTTTGCGCCAGGGGGTACGTCCGCAATTGGTATGGCTCTAAAACTGGCGAGGGTGGTTACTGGCAGACATAAAGTTATTTCTCTGTGGGATTCTTTTCATGGCGCCTCTCTTGATGCAATTGCAGCAGGAGGTGAACAGGTGTTTCGCAAAGGTATGGGACCTTTGATGCCCGGGGTAGAACGTATCCCGCCACCAACTACTTATCGTGGAATTTTTGGTGATGATGGCAATGACATAAAGTATGCCGAATACCTGGAGTATATTATAGAAAAAGAAGGAGAGATTGGAGCTTTTATAGCGGAAACGGTTCGCAATACCGATGTCCAGTTACCGTCGAAGGTGTACTGGAAGAAAGTAAGGGAAATATGTACACGACATGAAGTGTTATTAATTCTTGATGAAATTCCCATTGCGTTTGGCCGTACCGGTAAGATGTTTGCTTTTGAACATTACGATATAGAACCGGATATTGTATGTGTGGGTAAAGGGCTGGGTGCCGGCATCATGCCAATAGCGGCTATGATTGCCCGTGATGCTTATAATATTGCTGCTGATGTTTCGCTGGGGCATTATACCCATGAAAAGAGCCCCCTGGGTTGTGTTGCTGCAAAAGCTATGCTTGAGTATATTGAAGAACACAATATTCTGCAAAAAGTAAATGAGGATGCAGTTTTTATGGAGACTACATTAAATAATATGAAAGAAAAATTTTCCCTTATAGGAGATGTTAGGGGGATAGGGCTTTTGTGGGGAATAGAGCTGGTGAAAGACAGGGGTACAAAAGCAAAAGCAATTGAGGAATCGGAATTTGTGTTGTATGAATGTTTGAGAAATGGGTTAAGCTTTAAAATTTCACAGGGTAATGTACTGCAACTCTCGCCTCCCTTGATTATCACAAGGGAGCAATTACAGCATGCATTGCAAATTGTGGAAAACGCAATTGCAAAGGCTTCTGCAATAGTTAAATAAAAAAGCGTTGAAACTTCTTTTTTTAAGGAGAATCAACGCCCGTTAAAATGCTTAGTTGTAAACTGATTTATTTTCCAATAATGTAACCAATAGAAATTCCTACCTGCCTTGTGTGCATCTTTCCTTCTCCACCTTCATCCATACCATAGCCGCTGATATTATTAATGCCCTGTGTATAATTGGTGCTGATCAGGAAATTGTTTTTGAATTGATAACCCATTGTCAGGTTAGCGCCTATTTCAAATCTTTTTAACATGCTCTTTTCTTCACCTCCTTCACCCACGGGCTGTTTCTTATACCAATCTTCATCTCCTTCTTCACTTAAGTTGGCTTTAGCCGATATCCCGTAAGAAAAATTTGGACCTAATCCTAAAAAGAAACCACCTGTTTTGTAAAGAAAGTTAACAGGTAAGTCAATTGCGAGCATTTTGATCTTATTCTTTGAAGTATAAAGTGTTCCCTTTGAGTTAAAAAGAACTGAAGGCTGAACGGAAATATGATCCGTAAATGAAATGTCAGCCAGACCACCAACATGAAACCCCGCACCTGTAACAACCACTCTACTCCATCTGCCATTATTTTCACTCCTATTTAAGAGTGTATTTTGCTGCCCACCGGCTTTAATTCCAAACTATACTTTCTGAGCCTTTACTGTTGCGCATCCAATGATGAGTGCGCTCATAACAACAATTGTTTTTTTCATTGATTTGGGTTTTTAATTGCAGCACCGATACATTTTTTTCAGTGCAGCCCCTTAAACGGAATGTATTCTTTGTAATTGTATGTTTGAATGGGTTTTGACCCTGTATTTATCTATTGCTAAATAAATCTGAGTATTGAATCTCATAAAGTTTTTGTTATTTCGTTTGTATTGCAATAAACTGATATACAAATATTTGTCATGTATTATCGAAGGTATTCTCTTCGCAAACCGGTTTTTGTAGTTTTTTTATGCCTAATTGTGCAGTGTATTTCTGCACAGCATTTTCTTCCCCCTTCGGATGTTTACAGGAGAGACAGACTCAAAAAAGTGGTAATTACGGAGGCTGCAATTACTACAGCACTGAGTATCGGGCTATATTTTCTATGGTATAAAAAATTTCCCCGAAGCAGGTTTCATTTTTTTAATGATAATGGTGAATGGCTGCAAATGGATAAAGCGGGGCATGCTACAACTGCTTACAATGTTGGCGTATTGCAGTATGATATGATGAGATGGTGTGGGGTAAAGAAAAATGATGCTATTATTATTGGATCGGTAACAGCATTAGGCGGACTTACAATTATAGAATTGCTAGATGGTTTTTCCACACACTGGGGATTTTCAAAAGGAGATATGCTGGCAAATCTTGTTGGCACAGCCATATTCGCTTCGCAGCAGCGATGGTGGGATCAGCAGCGCATTACCATGAAATTTTCTGCTCATTTATCTCCTTATGCACAATACCAGAAAGGGGAATTGGGCAATAGTTTTGCTTCACGTATTCTAAAAGATTACAATGGACAGAGCTACTGGCTTTCGTTTAATATAAAATCGTTTTTACCATCATCTTCCGGATTCCCGGCCTGGCCGGCTTTATCGTTCGGTTATGGCGCAGATGGGATGACCGGTGGACATTCTAATCCAGTTAAGATAAAAGATAGGGTACTGCCACATTTTGAAAGAACCCGGCGATTTATGTTGTCGGCAGATGCTGACCTTTTTCGTGTGCATTCTGCAGCTCCGGTTGATGCAGCTACTTATATTCTTAAGCCGTTCAAATTTCCTTCTCCAACATTCGAAATTAATTCCAAAGGGCGGACTAAGTTTTATCCGGTGTACTATTAGTTATCGGCTATCAGCCAATAGCTTTGCCTGATTATTCAAAATTGATAACTGATTTTTTAAAGTTGTAATTTTGAATTACTTTTGCCGCCCCTGAATAAAAAGATATTTACAGGATACCAATTCTGTAAGTAGTTCGGGAAGTGGCGCAGCCCGGTAGCGCACTTGTATGGGGTGCAAGGGGTCGCAAGTTCGAATCTTGTCTTCCCGACTTGAAATTCAAAACCCGCATGATCTATGATTGTGTGGGTTTTTTCTTTTCATTTTTTCAATTAAAATTTTTCATTAAATGTGGTGCGGGCCGGTAGCGCATCCCGGCTGGGCGGGAGGGTCGCAAGTTCGAATCTTGTCTTCCCGGCACTTAAAGCCAAACTGTACCATTTGAAGACAAATGGTGAGTTTTTATTAAATACCTATTTCTGTATTAAGCGGTTTAAAGTACGTATTGCCTTTTGTGAAAAATCTCTTAATGAGCACTCTTATATTGCCTAAATCTATAAATAGGCGAAGATGTTGACAGGATTTGAACAGGTTCAATTTCTTTTCTGGAGCATTTTATTAACATACTCCTTTAGCCAATATATAGTGTACAACATTCGTAACTCTGACGATACCTGAAGTTATATTTGGGCAAACGATTTTTCTTTTCAAAGACGAGTAATTCCCCAAAAAATATACAAACTATCCATTTGTTTTAATCAACTGTAAAGGCATTTCAACTTTACAATATATACCATCGCTTTTCCTGTAAAAGGTTAAGTTGCCGGTAATTACGGTTTTGGTAATTGTTCCGCTAAATGATGAAGTGTTCTGGGGAAAACTACTTTCATCCTGCTTAAAATAAATAACTAAGCTATCGCCACTTATTGTAAAGGCAGATAACATATATGCGTGTTGGCTTTGCTGTGAAGCAGGTATACAACTTCCGGTAATCACCTTCTCTTTCATGGTAGTAACAATATTGGCATATAGTACTTTTCGATTGCTATTATCCAGTTTAACGTCAAACGAAGTGTTGATGTATTCGGCACTCCAAGTGCAAAGTCCGTTAAAAGTTACAGCGCCAGAACTGGCCAGATTACCGGAGAAAATATTATCAGGTGACGCATTTTCTGTTTTCTGGCAACTGCCAAGGAGTAAAAGAATACTGATAAAAAGGCAAAACAGTTTCATAAAAAATTTATTTGCAAATGTAAATTGGTGTAGCTAGCGAAGGTCCACGTACAATACCACCACTTGTATTGGTAAAATTTATTTTGGAAGGCAGCTTTGTGTTTGAATCGTATACATAACTATAAGTAAGGAAGTCGCCTTTGGTGCTTGTACCCTGGTTATGAAGAAATACTTTAAGTGGATTATTAGCAGAGGGCATATATAAGTAATATCCATAGTACCCCGCTGCGAAAATTGCGCCCGAGTTAGCAATTCTATGCAGGTTAAATTCAAGCCCGAGGCTGTTATAAAAACAGGGATTATCGTCATAGCCTTCAATTTCAATTCCGGTAATACTTTCCCGGGTACCATTTTGTTTAACATTCGCCACCGCTTTCAAAAAATTTTCTCTATTGTCATAAATGAAATCAACGGTGTCTTTGCTGTACAAAGCATCACTGCCATCAAAAGTTTGTATAATTGCTTTTGTAATACTGTTCCTGGCATTATAAACATAATCAGTTTCATAATCCCGGTGTGATTTAACTCTTTCTAAAGAATGTTGCGGATACCCTGCCGCATTATAATTTGAATAAGTGGTTAATGCAGAATATTCATTGTCATTGGCTATACTGGCACTGTCATAACTATTTATGAGCCTGTTTTGTGCATCGTATTCAAACTGTGTTGTAACCGGAGGTTGATTAAGTCCATTGGTAAAAACCCTGACTTTTGCCAGTTTTCCACTACTTGTATATTCAAAGACGTTTGGGTCTGCCACTTCAGTAGCGTTCCACTTTATTAGTTTACAATCCTTTGCCGGCGTGGGGGTAACAGGAGAAGAAGGGTTGCTTTTTTTGCATGAACCCAGTATAAATAGAAGAAATAATATTGAAAAAATATTTGCATTTAAATATTCTTTTTGAAAATTATTGTTCATGATATTTATTTTTAAAATTTTTTGTTTACATCATCTGTTTCGTGACATAATGCCTCTTTATAATTCCTAATTAATTCGGCATCTATAGTAACTGTAGTTCCATCGGGTGTGGTAACAGTTGTGCCTTTACCAAGTGAGACGGTATTGATATAGTATTCCATTCTCACTTCCGTTGCCAGCATGTCAATATATAAGCCTATTTTACTATTCTCAAGCGTGCCGTTCATATAGGCGGCTTCATTGTTTTTTACAAAATCTTTTGCTTTCGTATAAGCGCTTTGCACTTTGGTGGGGTTATAACAAGGTACTTCATCTTCTGTTCCACTGGCTTTCTTTTTGCAGGAGGCATTTGAGTATGCTATAACAACACACATCAGCAACACACTTAAACATATCTTCACGGGAACTTTCATGTGTTTTAAAGAAATCATAATAGCATTTTTTAATTTGAAGAATATATTAGCGAACTGTTCATAATTTTTGAATGGGTTTCTATCATTCAATAATTATATTGAAAATTATAAGCTGTATTATCAAATGTCCAGGCTGTATTGCCATCAACAATAAGCAGGAAATAAAGGGTTCCATAGCTGTTTACTATATTGAATATTTTATTTTTTACCGGTGGTGTGGTATATTTCATTTGTGAAGTGGTGGGATACCCCATTCCGGCAGTTTTATCTGTAAAAACAAGCGAAAACCTGCCTGCGCTCATACTGTTTTCCGTCCAGGTATGTCCAATAACATCTATTGGCGGTGATGGAATTTTCTTTAGGTTTCTGTCAAATGAAAAGTTGTCTGGTAATGGCTGAATAAAATTAGAAAACAGCGAATCTCCCTGAATAACACAACTCCATCGGTTTTGCGCACCTGTAGCAAAACGGAACCGGGATGTATCTCCCCGCACTGTCCAAAATCCGTTCAACTGCAATCCTGCTCCATAAAAAGTAAAGCTGGAATCATTTCCAAAAGCAATCGCATAACCTCTGTAACCACTATAATTGCCATAAGCATCTTCTCCTTTATTGCGGTATAAGCCATACCATTCCGTGTTTCTAAGGGCTGCAGTATTCTTTTCTGTTAGTGCAACTAAAGGGTCTATATCCTTCTCTTTCTTGCAGGCCAGTAAAAAAGAGAGAAGCGTTGCCAGGATAATTTGTCGTTTCATAGCTGTATTTATTTATTCAGGTAAACCTACCAATACCAACAGGCAAAAAAAACTGAAAACCGACGAAACCTTTTTTAAATCGGCGAAAATTGATGGAAAGGCAAAATGGTTACATTTGCTGTATATGCTGCCAAATCATCTTCCTTCTGTTAATTCAAAATCTGTTTTCAACTGCTTTATCGTTGACGATGATGAGGTGGACAGATTAAGTACAATAGCGTTTTGCAGGCGTTATCCCTTTTTACAGGTAACCGGTGTATTTGAGACTGGGCTGACTGCTTTGGAAGCAGCTTATCTTCATCCGCCGGATGTATTATTTTTAGATATTGATATGGAAGATATCACGGGGCTTGAACTTCGTGAGCGTCTGTTAAATATACCGGTCTGCATATTCATTACCGCCTATCCTGATTATGCCATTGAAAGTTTTGAAAAAGCTGCACTTGATTTTTTGATAAAACCCTTATCTGCAAACCGCTTTGCAATAACAATGGAAAGACTGGAACAATATCTCGTTCTTTATAACAAAGCCAGGTTGCTTGACTATACCCTTGGCGGAGACGCTGTTTTTATAAAGGAAGGGCACAGCCAGGTTAAGATTTTACTGCATGAAATATTATACCTAGAAGCACTGAAAGACTACTCAGGTATTGTAACTGCTTCAAAAAAATATTGTATTTTATCTACACTTACGGGCTTATTGGAGCAAAAGGCTTTTACCTCGTTTGTACGTATTCACCGGAGTTATGCGGTGCAAAAAAACTACATCACTAAAATTACAGCAAAAGAGGTTTTTATAAAGGATATAGCTCTACCCTTAGGAGGGATTTACAAAGAGTCGCTAAATTTTATAAATTCCTAAAAATAGCTATGCGGTTTAACCTGTTCATCATACTATTGTTGTTGTCCTCTGTTACACAATCTCAAAAACAAGGCCGCATGTTGGTGGATTCACTTCTTAAGGCGTTACCATCCGCAACCAATGATACAATAAAAGCAAGAATTTATAACCGCGTAGCGAATTATTATGTAGATGTAAATACAGACAGCGCTTTTATTTTTGCTTCTGAAGGAATGGAATTGACGCAAAAGATGAAATGGATGAAAGGAATAAGTGCATTTCATCTATGTTACGGAAACATATTTTCGAGTATGGGATTGCTGGATTCCAGTCTTTTCCGGTATAAACAGGCACAGGAAATTTCTATTGCCTTGCACGACACTGTAAACATGGCCGTGAATTACAATAATCTTGGCGGAATAGCCAATGCCAAAAGTAACTTTGTATTGGCTGCGGGGTATTTTACGGCTACACTTAAATTGGGTCTGGCAGCGAAAAATACTTATTCAATCGGGCTGGCCTGTGAGAACCTTTCGTTAGTGTATTTCAATCAAAAAGAATATAAAAAAGCCTTAAATTTTGGACGTCAGTCGCTGGATGCTTATGAAAAAGGGAAGCACTCTGAGCTAAAGCAAAGTGCACTGAATGCTATTGCCAATGCTTTCCGGGAATTGAAGCAATACGATTCTGCCTTTTACTATTACCAACGAACGTTGCAGGTCTGCCGGCAAAATGATAATAAAACGGAAGAGGCATCTGCTCTTGGCAATTTGGCCCAATATTATGCAGATCAAAAAAAATACGACACTGCTTTACAGCTTGGTCTGGAGTCAAAAAAAATATGGGATGCAACAGGTCCTTTGTTTGAAGAGGCCATTACCAATACTGGTTTTATAGGCAATAGCTACTTGCAATTGGCTAAGCTTATTGTGAGCAATGAAGTTGCCTTCAAAAGAAAGGATTCTCAGTCTTTATTATTGGATCGTGCCCGGTATTTTTTGTCTGAAGCTGTGAGGAATAATAAACTGGCTGGAAACAAAGTGGCCGAATTGGAGTTTCAACACAACCTTGCAGAAGTGTATGCTTTGACCGGAAATTTTAAAGATGCATACCTGAACGTAATCCGTTACCAGGATATTAAAGATTCGGTGTTCTCGCAGGAAAACAAAAACAAAATTGCTGCGGCAATCAGCCAGTTGGAAATTGATAAAAAGAACCAGGAACTAATGATCAACCAACTTACAATTGTCAATCAACGCAAACAGCATGTTTTTTTTATCGTGGCTTTGTTGCTCTTTGCCCTGGCCGGGGCAATATTTTACAGACAAAGCATTCATAGAAAACAAACTAATAAAGCCTTAATGGCGCTAAATAACCAGTTAGAAGAAGCTAACAAACTCAAGTCAACGTTTTTTGCTATTTTAAGTCATGATTTTCGGGCGCCGGTTGCCAATTTGATGAGTTTCCTTCGGCTACAAAAAGATGAACCAAATTTTATGACTGCCAATCAAGTAATTACCGGAAAGCAAAAAATTGCCGATGCTATTGAAGCATTATTGGGAAATATGGAAACGATGTTGTTGTGGAGCAAAGGACAAATGGTAAATTTCAAGCCGGTGATGAAGGTTATATCCGCAAAGGAACTGTTTGCTTATATAGCTGATTTTTTTGCAAGTGTGGAAAATGTAAAATTCGTTTTTACGGGAGACGGTGATATAGAATTGTATTCCGATGAAAACTATTTGCGTATCATCATGCAAAACCTGACGGCCAATGCCATTAAAGCACTCAATAGTAAGACTGGTGCATGTATTGTGTGGAAGGTGACCAGGGATGAGCAAACAACAGCCCTATCTATCAGTGATAATGGACCAGGTATGAAGCCGGTAGAAGTTAATGCTTTCTATTCGAACGAACCCGTTGCAAACAAAAAATATGGATTTGGTTTATACCTGGTACGTGAGCTTGCCAGTAATATTCACTGTAGCATTTCGTGTCATTCTGTTCTTCAACAAGGCACTACGTTTACGCTTATCTTCCTCAACCCGGACGTTTGATCTAAACTCATAAAATGCAATATTGACTTCCATAAATCAACTTAATATTTTTTACCTGATATTATAAAAGTCATAATTTCAACTGAACCCAAATTTTACTGTAGCAGAATTTCTGTGTAACAATTACGATGAAATAACACTTTAGCCAATTGTGTCACATCCTTCGACCTTGACGAGTGTCAGAGGTTAATGCCGATATACTTCGTTTCGTTGGTGCATGACGGTTCGGTCAGCATCTTACCGATTTATGATGTTTTAGTCAGGGACTGAACGGCTTCCATTGAATTCTCCGCAGTCTCAACCCCGTGTGTTTGTGTGTAAGTTGGACTCTGCGAGGCATACTCATCGTATTTACTTCGTCAAATTTGCACCCTGCAATAACATGTAGTTATAAACTTCATATACTAACTGTTCTCCGGTAATACGGCTCTGATATTTGGAGACGTACCGGCATAGGTTAACATTAAGATAAGATAATATTACCTTAAACTAATACACGTCCTCTCTTCCTGCTACATCATCGCCTGCAAATGTATAAGCCAGACATGACAGACACTACTGAGAATGTATTTCATGATCAATAACTTTTAGCATTCCAGTCCGGCTCACGGCGTCAGAAAAGGTGCCCTGTCACAATAATACCTGCCCTGAAAATGCCGGATAATGTTATCAACCTTGTCGGGTTCGATTTGTACTATGACATCGAAATGCCGAATTATTCTCGAAGACAAGTTACTCTTCTCACTTCAAAACAATCCTTACCTTTGCCCGCAAATTTATTTTCCTTCAATATGATTTACAGAAGTAAGGCACCGTTAAGAATCGGTCTGGCAGGTGGTGGAACAGATGTCAGCCCCTACTGTGATCTTTATGGCGGAGCTATACTCAATGCAACGGTATCCTTGTATGCGTATGCCAATATTCAACCGCTTACCCATCGGCAAATTATATTGAAAGCCGTGGACAGGCAGGAAGAAGTGAAATTTGATTTTGCAAAACAGTTGCCATTGAATGGTACACTTGATCTTCTTAAAGGTGTTTTCAATCGTATTACCGAGGATTATGGATTTCCGGATACCGGCTTTAGCCTCCATACCTTTGTTGATGCACCGGCAGGTTCAGGATTGGGTACTTCTTCTACTCTTGTTGTTGCAATCGTTGGGGCTTTTGCCGAAATGCTTAATCTGCCTTTGGGCGAGTATGATATTGCACATTATGCCTACACCATCGAACGGGAGTATTTAAAACTCGCTGGTGGCAGGCAGGATCAGTATGCGGCTACATTTGGTGGTGTAAACTATATGGAATTTTATGAAAACGATAAGGTGATTGTTAACCCATTGCGTATAAAACCAGAATATCTTCGCGAACTGGAAAATAACCTGGTACTTTTTTTTACGGCCACAAGCAGAGAATCGGCAACGATTATAAAGGAACAGCAAAAAAATGTGAAAGAAAAAAATGATAGTTCCATTGAGGCGATGCACCAATTGAAAGAGCAAAGCAGAATGATGAAAGAAGCTTTGTTGATGGGAAGATTGAATGAAGTGGGCGAAATACTTGATTTTGGGTTTCAGCAAAAGCGTAAAATGGCAGCTAATATTTCCAATAGCAGAATTGAAGAGATTTATGACGCTGCTAAAAAAGCGGGTGCTACCGGCGGCAAAATTTCAGGAGCAGGAGGGGGAGGATTCATGAGCTTTTACTGTCCGGGTAATTCTCGGTACAATGTGATCGAAGCCTTACGAAATTTTGGCGGAGAAGTAAAGCAGTATAATTTTACTAAATACGGATTGACCACCTGGTCGGTTTAAAAAATAAAGAATGAATATTATTAAAGATATAATCAATGCTTCTATTGCAGTAAAGCAACAAGTATTGCTGGATGAAAAATTGCTTAAGACCATTGCAGAAGTAACGGAAATGGTAACCGGGGTATTTCGTAATGGCAATAAAGTATTGTTTTGCGGTAATGGCGGCAGTGCAGCAGATGCCCAGCATCTTGCGGCAGAGTTTAGCGGAAGATTTTATATTGACCGTGACGCCCTGCCTGCAGAAGCCTTACATACTAATACTTCTTACCTCACTGCTGTGGCTAATGATTATAGTTATGATGTTATATATTCAAGGCTCATAAAAGGTTTGGGTAACAAAGGTGATGTGCTGATTGGATTATCTACCTCAGGTAATTCTAAGAATATAGTATTAGCTTTTGAGCAGGCTAAGGCAAAAGGCATGATTACTGTTGGCTTTACCGGGGCAACAGGTGGTAAGATGAAAGGCTTGTCTGATTATCTTATTAATGTGCCTTCAACGGATACCCCCCGCATACAGGAATCGCATATACTCCTCGGACATATTATCTGTCAGTTGGTAGAAGAAAAATATTTTAGCAATTGAGTCCAATTAATGAAGCCATAATACTTGCCGGCGGATTGGGTACACGTCTTCGGTCTGCTGTTCCTGATTTGCCCAAATGTATGGCGCCTGTGAACGGGCAGCCATTTATAGCCTACGTGATCAAATATCTGCAAGCTCAGGGAATCAATCGCTTTGTATTTGCACTTGGGTATAAGCATCACGATTTTGATACATTTTTGCAGTCTATTTTCAGGGAAGATCAGTACGCTATTTCCAAAGAAGATGAACCGCTTGGTACCGGTGGTGCTGTCAGGCTTGCCTGCAGCCAGGTATTATCCGACAATGTAATCGTCGCCAATGGGGATACATTTTTTAAGGCAGACATACAGGCATTAGCAAATTTTCACCATCGGAGAAAGGCTGCATGCACACTGGCTTTAAAGCATCTGACCAATTTCAGCAGATACGGTTCCGTGGTATTGGACAGCAATGGACTGATACAACAGTTTGCAGAGAAGCAACATTTAACTGAAGGGTTGATCAACGGCGGCATATATGCGCTCCGGGTAGCACCGTTTATGACGATAAATTTTTCTGAAAAATTTTCTTTTGAAACGGACTATCTCGAAAAATATACCGCTGCGCAAACATTTTATGGCTTGCCGCAGGATGGGTATTTTATTGATATTGGTATCCCCGGTGACTATGATAAGGCCCAACTTGAATTGAAAGGGTAATCTTCCATATAAAGGCGGCAATTTTTTGAATATTATGACAGATATCAAAACTATCAATCAAAGCTGGACACTTTTTCTTGACAGAGACGGGGTTATCAATCATGAAACTGTAGGCGATTATATTACTGCCTGGAAAGATTTCCGGTTTTATGATGGTGTAAAAGAAGCGTTGAAAATATTTGCATCTGTTTTTGGGCGCATCATCATCATTACCAACCAGCGTGGCGTGAGTAAAGGGCTGATGACGGAGCAGGACCTGCTCGATATTCACCATAATATGGTAAAGGCAATAGAGATGGCCGGCGGGAGAATAGATAAGATTTATTATTGCTTAGACATGGATAATAACAGCCCCAACCGCAAACCCAATCCGGGGATGGGCTATAAGGCAAATCGGGATTTTCCTGAAATTGATTTTGCAAAAACATTGATGATAGGCAACACCATGGGGGACATGCAATTTGGCAAAAACTTAGGCGCACAAACGATATTTATTCCCAGTAACCGTACTCCGCCCCGGTTACCCGATCCGTATACCGATGCTATTTACCCCTCATTGATAGCGGTAGCAAAAGAAATGATAAGCATTTAGCAAGATGCATTTAACCCCGTCTCCAACGCAAAGTATTTTGTATCCTCCTGTATCTTTGTAAAAATTAGAGACATGCAATCAATCACAGACGATCAGGAACTGGAAAATGGCGATGGCGAAGAGGAGCGATACGAACGCATGTCCTTTACGGTTGACAAAGGCCAGGAACCTTTGCGCATTGACAAGTTTCTCATCAACCGGATGGAAGGCGGTACCCGCAATAAACTTCAGCAGGCAATTGAGAAAGGATTTGTTATTGTAAACGGGCAGCCTGTCAAATCTAATTATAAAGTAAAGCCCGGAGATGCAGTACTGCTTTATTCTGATACAGCTCCTGATGCTTCTGAAATTGTTCCTGAAGAAATACCCCTTAATATTGTATATGAGGATGACTACATAGTAGTGATTAATAAACCAGCAGGCATGGTAGTACATCCGGGTTGTGGTAATTATAGTGGCACAGTGGTAAATGGCATGGCATGGCGTCTGCAACAGCAGCATCCGGAACTTTCTGAAGAGGAACTCCCACGGTTTGGGCTGGTACACAGAATTGATAAGAATACCAGTGGCTTACTGGTACTTGCCAAAAACCAGGCAGCATCAATGGGGCTGGCATCGCAATTTGCAGCTCATACGGTACAAAGAAGATATATAGCGCTGGTTTGGGGAGATTTTGAAGAAGATTCCGGTACAATTTCAGCGCATATTGGCAGGCATCAGCGGTTCAGGAAAATAATGGATGCCTATCCCGAGGGTGAATATGGAAAAGATGCAACAACCCACTATACCGTACTTGAACGCTTTGGATATGTAAGCCTGGTGGAATGTCGCCTTGAAACCGGGCGTACCCACCAAATAAGGGTACACATGAAACATATTGGTCATCCTTTATTTAATGATGAAACTTATGGTGGCGACAGGATTGTAAAAGGTACTGTTTTCACAAAGTATAAGCAGTTTGTAGAAAATTGTTTTGAACTGTGCCCGCGTCATGCTCTGCATGCAAAAACCCTGGGTTTTATACATCCTGTAACCAGGGAACAAATGCAATTCGACAGCGAACTACCTCCGGATATGCAGCAGGTTATTGAAAAATGGCGCCGTTATGTGAACGCAAGAGGGATGGTGTTGTAGGCAGGCGGGTAGTGGTCAGATGTCAGCAGTTAGGTGTCAGGTATCAGCTTTCTTGAATTGTTCACTGCCATTGCTCATCACCCGCCACTCACTCATCTTCTCCATCCAGCAATTCCCTTTCTATTTCTTCCATTTGCACAATGTCCCAGGCCTCGCTTTCTGTTGGCGTGTGATTGATTAAATCGAGGAGGTCTTCTTTTTCAAATAGTTCTTTCACCCCGGGTTGCATACCGCACACAACAAAAGAACGCCCCTCCTCGTTGGCCAACTGCTGTTGTTCGGCAATAAACCCAGCCATATCCGGATCTATCTCCTTTACCTCACTCAGGTTGAGAATGATATGTTTAACAGGATTTTGTGTAACTTCATCAAAGCTTTTACGTAGATATTCTGTCATATTAGCAGAGAAAACAGTTTCAACAACCGATATGACATGAAATTTTTCCTTGGTATTTATTTTGACGTTCATATCTAAGTTCTTTTGATGGTTGATTTTTTAGAGCAGAATTTACCGCTGTTCAACTCTATTGAATACGTAAAACAGTGTTTAAATTAACAGAATTTTGATAGTAAATTAATAAGATATTCTATCATGCAATAATTCACTCACCTTCTCTGTTCTATTTAACAGAAGTCAAAATTATTCGTTATTATTGTACAGATCATTTTAAATTTTATTAAATGGATAATAATTTTTCTACCCAGGTAAAGGAAATTATTTCGTTCAGCAGAGAAGAGGCATTGCGACTTGGAAATGATTTCATCGGAACAGAGCACCTGTTATTAGGATTGATAAGGGAAGGGGAAAATATGGCCGTTAAGATACTTAAGAATCTTAATGTTGACCTATATGAACTTCGCAAAGAGGTAGAACTTGCCGTGAAAGATAAAACAGGGAAAAACATTGCGAATATAAACAGCCTTCCACTTACTAAGCAGGCGGAAAAAGTAATTCGTGTTACCGTTCTTGAAGCCAAAGCCCTTAAAAGCCCGACTGTGGAAACAGAGCACCTGATGCTTTCTATTCTAAAGAACAAAGAAAACATTGCTACACAGATTTTAAATCAGTTTGATGTAGACTATGACCTTTTCAGAAATGAATTAGGTATGGTGAAAAGCAATGATGTCCGTAGTGAGTACACCGATGATGCTGATGACGATTTTGATGATGAAAAGAAAAGTTATCAGCAGAAATCAAAAGCCCAGGCTACCAACGCGAAAAGCAAAACTCCTGTACTGGATAATTTTGGACGCGATATTACCCGTCTGGCAGAAATGGGCACCCTTGACCCGATTGTGGGAAGAGAAGAAGAAATTGAACGTGTATCACAGATTTTATCGCGCCGAAAGAAAAATAACCCTATACTTATTGGTGAGCCGGGCGTTGGTAAAACTGCCATTGTGGAGGGTTTGGCGCTTCGGATTGTGCAACGTAAAGTATCAAGGGTACTATTTGACAAAAGAGTAGTCTCATTAGATCTTGCCGCACTTGTGGCCGGTACTAAATACCGTGGACAGTTTGAAGAAAGGATGAAGGCGATCATGAACGAGTTGGAAAAAAACCGCGATGTAATTTTATTCATAGATGAAATTCACACCATCGTAGGTGCCGGTGGTGCAAGCGGTTCGCTGGATGCTTCCAATATATTCAAACCGGCACTTGCAAGGGGCGAACTCCAGTGCATTGGCGCATCTACTCTTGATGAGTACCGTATGTATATCGAAAAAGACGGGGCGCTCGACAGGAGATTTCAAAAAGTATTGGTTGATCCTCCAAGTGTGGAAGAAACCATACAGATATTGCAGAATATCAAGCCCAAATATGAGGATTATCATAATGTAGTATATTCTGAAGACGCCATTGATGCCTGCGTAAAACTGAGTGACCGTTATGTAACCGACCGCCTGCTTCCCGACAAAGCAATTGATGTGATGGATGAAGTAGGAGCCAGGGTACACCTGAAGAATATAAATGTTCCTAATGAAATTGTGGAGTTGGAGAAGAAGATAGAAGATATCAAGCAGGAAAAGAATAAAGTGGTAAAGAGTCAGCGATTTGAAGAAGCGGCTTCTCTCAGGGATAATGAAAAACGCCTGCAGGAAGACCTTGAAAAAGCAAAAGCACATTGGGAAGAAGAAAGCAAACACAAACGCTATCCTATAGACGAAGAAGCCATTGCAGAAGTAGTGAGTATGATGACCGGCATACCGGTGAAAAGAATGGTGCAGGCAGAAACTGAAAAACTTCGCCGTATGGCCGAAGACCTGAAAGGGGCCGTTGTAGGACAGGAAGAAGCGATTCAGAAAATTGTAAAAGCGATTCAGCGTAACAGGGTGGGATTGAAAGATCCGAAGAAACCAATAGGCACATTTATTTTCCTGGGACCTACAGGGGTTGGTAAAACAGAATTGGCTCGTTCATTAGCCAGATATATGTTTGATTCTGACGATGCCTTGATCCGCATTGATATGAGTGAGTACATGGAAAAATTTACGGTGAGCCGGCTGATAGGCGCCCCTCCCGGATATGTAGGATATGAAGAAGGCGGCCAATTGACTGAAAAAGTACGTCGCAAACCATATTCCGTTGTGCTGCTCGATGAAATTGAAAAAGCGCATCCTGATATTTATAATATCCTGCTACAGGTATTGGATGATGGGCAATTGACAGATGGACTGGGTAGAAAAGTAGACTTTAAGAATACGCTGATCATCATGACTTCTAATATTGGAGTACGGCAGTTGAAGGACTTTGGTGAGGGTGTTGGGTTTGCAACAGCAGCACGCCAGCAAAGCTCGGAAGAAAACAACAAAGCGGTTATTGAAAAAGCCTTGAAACGCACTTTCAGCCCTGAGTTTTTAAACAGGATTGATGATGTAGTTATTTTCAATGCGCTTACTCAGGAACATATCTTTGAAATCATAGATATTCTGATGAAAGGTGTTATGAAAAGGTTGATTAGCCTGGGATTCTCTCTCGAACTTACGGAAGATGCAAAAAGATTTATTGCTGAAAAAGGGTATGATCAGCAGTTTGGCGCCCGTCCTTTACACAGGGCAATTCAGAAATACCTCGAAGATCCTTTGGCTGAGGAAATTCTGAATATGCATGTAAAGGCAGGTGATGTATTGATTGCAGATCTTGATAAAGAAAAATCGGAGTTGAAATTTGCGCTGAAAGAGGAAGGTAAAAAAGAAAAAACTGAAGTGTAGTATTTATTGATAGAATGAAGGTATAGAGGTTGCCCCGAAAGGCAACCTCTATTATTTAATTTGAAAGACCGGAAATGTTGAATAGCTGATTTATTTTATCACCTACTTTTCTGCCTTGTATCAATCCGGCTTTAACTGAGGGGGCATAGTGAATTCCGCCCAATACTCTTGAATGACCTGCCTCTTTCGCATAGTCGTCAAAAGACGCAAATGATCGCGCCCCATACAATGCGTCATAACTATGATCTGTAAAACCATAATTTTTACCGAAAATAGATTCCATTATAGTAGCGCTGGCAGCAGATACTACTGCATGTGCAGCCGTATACTCAGGAAATGAGGGTGTTGTAATTACACTGTTCCAGTCGGGATGCCCCATTTCACCTCGTATATAAGATACCGGACGAATTTGATTGAAGTGGTACTTTGTTTTAAAACAGGAAATAACAGCATCAGAAACTGCCATACTATGTTTGCAATATGCAATTGCAGCCTCTTCCAAATTAAACTTATTTAACTCCACCAGTTGTATGAGTATATTAGTGGCATGTGCAGGCACATTGAGGCTACCCGGAATCCCGTCTGCCCAAAATTTAACGGTAACCGTATCTGCATGTGTTAATGACGATGAATTTTTGTATAAATAATTTACCATCTCATAGAATGGTGAACCTGGTTCGGATGAATATGGTATTGGTGGATCCGGTTGTGTGGCTTCGGCAATTCCGGGAATAAAAGTTCGGTTATCACCCCAATGCGGTAAAACTGCTTTGCCGAAAAGTGGTGGGGTTGGTATCCAGAGCCCAGGTCCGGCTGGAGGGGTATAGTTGGGGTCGGTTATATGAAGATAGGGTTCATGTGCCCCATCAGATTTCGACCATTCGAAAATTGCACTTGCAACAGATTTACCAAAGGCTACTGCGTTAGATATTTGTTCGCTTGTTGCCTGCGTTTGAAATTTTGCATCAAAAGCAGCTTCAAGTGAATCTATTGAATACATATTTGCAGCCGAAGTATTGGCAAAAAGATTTTTGGTAATCAATGCCATTGCCGCATTAGCCGATGCCGGCCAGTAATAAATGTTTCTTTCCCTAATGGGTTTTACAGTAGGATAAACATTCCATTTTGGTAATAGTGAAATCCCGCCCGAGATTCCGGGAACAATAGATTCATATAGTGTTAGACCTGCGTATCCAAACGACCTGTTTGAAACAACTGAATTAAATCCCGGTGTAGTTTTTGTAAGACTGATATGAAGTTTCATCCATTCAGTAGCTACATCTCCGGCATATTTCTTTGCCGGAGGACCGATAACCGGATGCTTATAGCATCCGTTGAAAATTAAGGCCAGGCCAACAATTGATGCAAAAAGAATATTCTTTTTCATAACCCCAAGTTTTAGATTATTAAATATTTGCAGCCATTAAGATAGATTACAGTGTGATATATTAAAAGCAGGATTGAGCAGATTGCGGAAATGAATTAGAGGATTGTTGAACCTTTGTTGTAATCACCACATTCATTGGTACATTACGAAGAATATTTGCGCTTCAGTATTTTATTCTTTCACAAACTTCAATGTAGTAGCCGCTTTACCTTTTGTTTCAACTTTTATATAATAACTCCCGGCCGGTAATTTTTGTATATTAAGCTGATAGCTGCTTCCACCTGCCACTGCCTGCCACATTAATGCTCCCGATAAATTAAACAGAGACAGCTTTGATCCGGATAACTGATCAAGTCCCTGGATAATCACTTTATCTTTTGAAGGATTGGGATACAGCCGCAGCGCTTTTGTATTATTAGTATTTGCTTTAAGGTCAGGTAGTTCAGCATTTTCCACCCTGTTGTTCGGAGCAATTTTGTCATCGCCCAATGAAAATTTGAGCTTCCATCTGAATGCACCGCCATCTGTAATACTTCCATCCCAAACCTCACCTCTGCCTGTCCAGCCATACAAAGGATTTAAGAAATCAATGGCGGAATGTTCTCTCCCGGTGCCTGAATCAATGATGTTCCATGTTTTGCCGCCATCTCTGCTGTAAGACGAACCCCAAACCGGTACATATGCCGGTGTGGTAGATATATAAGTATGCGTGCCGGGAAGAACAGCAATAAACAAACCCATAGGAGTACCTTTGTAATCTATCTCCGTCCATGTTTTACCGCCATTATGTGTAGCGGCTACATAGGTATCACTGGTGCCGCCCCACTCATAGCCGACCATTAAGCCATTTTGTTTATCTGCAAAGGCAAATCCGTGAAATGTTTTGCCTGTTATATTAAATAAATACGTTTGCCAGTGCTGTCCCCTGTCGTCAGACCGAAGAATATAATTATTCCCCTGATCGTCATAAGCTTTAAACCAGATGGTATTGCCCAAAGCAGTATACACATCAAAATTTGAACTGTAGACACTACCAATGGCGGGCTGCATATTTTTGTTGGAAACCTTATGCCATGTTTTACCTGCATCATTGGTTGTATATATTAACAGGTAGGAGGTATTAGTACCATCATTATCGGCTACCACCATACCGTTTTTCCTGTCGAAAAAGTAAACAAAATCAACAAAGCTGTTGTCAAAAGAAAACTGGCCGTTACCTATCTCTTTCCATGAGTGGCCGCCATCTGTGGTTTTATAAATGCTCCCACCCAGCCAATCATTGGCATCATACATTGAAGCATAACAGGTATTGTTGTCTGTGGCGGCAAAACTGCCCATGCCATAACCGGCAGGAGAAGGTACTGAATCATACAGCCATGTTTTACCGCCGTCTCTTGTGTGCATAAACATTTTTGAATCATAATACATCGAATCAAAAGTCAGCTTTCCCCAAACATTTCCAATGCCGGTTACTTTTATCTGCGGAAAGTAAGAGCTGGCATAGCCGCTGTAAGAATGTGGTGCGTCCACTACTTCCCAGTAAGGATTAATTTTTATCGGGAAATTATTGTGAGAACTTTTAAAATGCTGATGCCTGAGCGGCGGCGGCATCAGGCTTTTTTTCTTTTGAATGATGTTGAATTTTTGTTGAGCAGAAGCTGCAAATGAAAGTGTCGCCAAGAAAAACAGCGTATAGAAAATTGCTTTCATATACCAATTTTTAGATGAACAGATACTCACGGCTGCTAAAATATATTTAACATATACAGGTTACAACCGGTACTGTGCGAACTACGGAGATGAATTAGCAGACGGTGGATTTGAGATAGCGAGAGAAAATCAGGCAGAGAGATGTGCGATGAGTTTAAGCAGCTCTTCTTTTTTATTACGGGAAACGGGTATGGTAATATCATTGTTTAATACCAGAAAACCACCTTCGCCCCTGATATAACGGATGGCATATTGCAGGTTTACCAGGAAAGAATTGTGGAGTCTGAAAAAGGGGTGTGTATTCAGTAACTCTTCAATATCTTTTAAAGTTCTGGAAATTAGTATTTGCTGTCCGTTATTTAAATGAATATTGGTGTAGTTACTTTTGCTTTCGCAATACATAACATTATTCAATGGCACCAATTCATAGCCGTGTATTGTTGGTAAAGCAATTTTTTGAAAAGACAGATCATTGCTTTTCCTGATATGCGTAAGCAGTGCGGTGAGTTGTTTTAAAGATTCATTATTGGTATGCTTTAATACCTTATCAACTGCGGCGCGCAACTCATCTTTGTCAATTGGCTTTACCAGGTAATCCAGCGCGCCAAATTTTATGGCACGGATGGCATATTGGTTAAATGCAGTGGTAAAGATGATATCGAAATTGATGTCTGTTAGTTGCTCAAGCATTTCAAAGCCACTCATGCCGGGCATTTCCACATCAAGAAACACCAGTTGTGGCTGCTGTTTGCTGATTTCATTCAAACCCTGATCCGGGCTTTTACAAACGCCTGCCACTTTGATTTCCGGACAATATTGCCGTAACTGCCATTGCAGGTTATCGCTGCAATGTTTTTCATCATCTATAATTATTGCTTTTATCAATCGTGTCACAATTATATTTCCCGCACCGGAATGCTGATGTCAACACGGGTGCCTGCACATTGTCCGTTTTCGTTTACCAGGTCTGAAAACGTTATTGCAGGTTCGTTTTGATCATTAAAATTAATAAGTCTCAACCTGTTTTGTGTAAGATCTATCCCAAAAGATTTTTTTTCAACATTATTTTTTTCTTTTGCTGCAGCGGCTCTGCCAATACCATTATCGCAGATCCTGCAATGTAATACATTTTTCTCCCGGTTTATGCTGATATCTATTTTGCCTTCTTCTTCTTTACCCCGCAACCCGTGCCAGATGGCGTTTTCAACGAATGGCTGTATGATCAAAGTAGGGATCATAACCGAAGATATATCTGTTCCATTATAATGTATTTCATATTGGAAAGGGTTCTCAAATCGCAGGGCTTCCAGATCCATATACAGGCGCAGGCATTTCAGCTCATCTTCAAACAGCACAAAAGGCTTTCCCGATTGCTCCAGCACAATGCGGATGAGCTTTGCAAATTTAGTCAGATGATCCGCTGCCTTTGCGGCATCACTATTCATGATAAACCGGTTAATGGAATTGAGACAGTTAAAAATAAAATGCGGATTCATTTGCGCACGTAAAGCCTGCATTTCAAGTTCGGTTTTTTGATATTGCAATTGTGCCACTTCCTGTTCACGCTTTTGTTTTTCAAGCGCAATATTTGCTTCGGTCATCATCAGTTGCAACTGGTCCCTTTTCCTTTTCAGCCTGTTGTTCCTGATCATTAAACCGGTAAATATGCTGATCAAAGCAATTGCTGAAATAAATGAATAAAGCTGAAGCTTCTTTTCTTCTTTGATGGATGCTATTTTTACATTGTTGCGTTCTTCGTTCAGCTTCAACTGATTCTCGTATTTAACTTCATTTATCCTGATATCATTAATAGCCTTCCAAGCTGCCGA
>JAFDXG010000012.1 GCA_018268105.1 Bacteroidota bacterium
GCCAAACTTATATTTACGACTCATGATTAAATGTAAAAACTATTGACCAGCTTCTAAAATTAATTACAGACTTCGTATTATCGACACAAGCGAGACGCTTGCGCCTGGTTCCTGAGTATTTTTAACATGCCTTATTTCATGAGTTCATATGCTTGCGCTATGGGGTGATGCCAAAGCCAGAAAAGCGTATGCGTAAAATATTAAAGCCCGGCAGTGCCGGGCTTTGGTTTTTAGTTGTAACATTACCTTTACAACGGTATGTGCACTATCAGGCAGAATTAATTTTAGAAAAAACAATACCTGCCCACATCAGAATAATTGGTAGAAACATTGAAATAAGAAAATACGATATAAAAAGTTTCCCATTATAATAAGGATATTTGTTTAACAACTTCTCATACCTATCATTCCTGAATATTAACAGATAATTCATTAGTGCGCACGGCAAAATAAACAGTATTAAATAGCTTAGCACATTATTGACACGAACAGGTAAGTATGGAAATTCTATTTTATAAAAATATCTTTTAAAAACAAATTTTTCTAAAATGGTCATAACTAATACAAGATTAAATGCCATAGCTAAAGTCATACTTATCATGCATCTTAATTTCCAGTTCCGTCGATTGGCAACAGGTTGTAATTTAACTCGATGAATAAAATCCATCCAAATGCGATAATATACCCACATCATTTCTTTGCATTATTTAATTTTTTCAAAATCAGAATCATTATTTATTGGAATCCATGCCATTACTTAAAATAATCAGTCCAGTTATAAATTCCGCTATCATATTCATTCTGCATGATTAAATCATTTCCTGCACTTCCTGTGGTTGGTCTCCAGTTATTTATTTCAGAATTATTGTACATCATGTCGAATGCCATATACATATTTTGAAATGCAGCTAACCCCAAACTTGCTCTGCCTGCAACATTTGAAATTGCAGTAAGTGTCGGGCTCTGAATTCCACCCACAAGAGTTAATGTATTAGCTGCAACTCCTGTTGTTCCTATTGTTAAGCCTGCTGCATCGAATGGATCGACATTACTTAACCCGCCTTCTCTTCCCAGCCGAGTCTCTGCTCCCGCCTGTATTGGAGAGATAAGCAGGACTCGGCGTAGCATGAGCGAACAATGTCAAGTACTTCTATGCCAGGCAACGCCGAGTCCACTCCATGCGCAGCGCTAGGCCGTGAGACTCGGCTATGAAATTAAGGCTCCCGTTGCCATTGTTGTAATTACAATCATACTATATTACGCTGAATCCTGCCAGCCTGTCCATTAGGAACCAATGCAGAGACTCGGCTGGGAAAGAAGCATGCAAAATAGTTACTCCAATTCTCCCCGAAAAACTTTTTGTTCTGGGATTATACCTATATTGTCAGTATTACTTGTTTACACAATGCCCGGGGCTAACGGTAATACACAAAATACCAGCATAAAAGATTTAAAAAATAAGTAATACATCTTTTTCTTCACAACCCGCCAGTGCTTATCTTTGCAATCATTCCCTAATAAAATCCAGCTATCTAATTTCTAAATCCTCAATACAGAATTTCCTTTAGGAAAGCCCGGTTATAATCCAATGCTGTAAAAAAATCAATTTGAGCAGAGAAAGTCTGAAGCAAAAACCAAATTAAAGGTAAATGCCTTTTCGTTTGTTACATATACGGAAGCTATATAGTTCTCATATTGCTTTTTACGGCGCAATATGCCTGTTGATGTTATTGATTCTCTCCGGGAATAGCAAAGCACAAACTATTTGTGCCAGTAGCCAGGTAAATACTTCTCTGAAACAGTCAGATAAAAAAATGGCTGCAGGTATGCAGCTTAATGAAGAAAGCATCAGAACAACTATTCTTCAGAAAAAAAAACAATCGTCCATTAAACGGACAGAAAACATTTATACTATTCCCGTTGTGGTGCATGTATTACATACAGGCGGCGCCATTGGAACTATGTATAACCCTGACGACAATCAAATTATCGAAACCATCAATTATCTTAATGAAGTATATAGTGGAACCTGGCCGGGGCTTACTCCTGCAGGAGCAGACGCGGCAGGTGATATCGGGTTGCGTTTTGTCCTGGCTAAAAGAGATCCTGATTGTAACCCTACTAATGGAATAGACCGGGTAGATATGTCAGGCAACTTGGATTACGTGGCAAATGGTACTACTACCGAGCTAAGCAACGATATAGCTTTAAAATCGCCTGTGGTATGGGACAGGTCAGCATATTACAATATTTATGTAGTTAATAAAATAAATGGAATGGATGGCAGTGAAGGGCAGGCTATTGGCGGATTTGCTTATTTTCCTACTACAAGTATTGTTGATGGCACAGTGATATTGGCCAGGGAGATGATAGCCGGATCTAAAATACTCGTACATGAATTAGGACATGCCTTCTCTCTCTATCACACTTTTGAGGGTTCAGAAAATGTTTATGAATGTCCTACCGGCGATGGAGACCTGGTAGATGATACCGATCCTGTATCTTATAACATTTCTGCAAACGGAGTGATTGATTTTTCATGTCGTACCGGCGCCAATCCTTGCAATAGTGGTAAGCCTTTTTCCATAAGAACCGAGAATAATTTCATGAATTATACCACCTGTTTCACTTTATTCACTCCCGGTCAGCGGGATCGTGTACAGGCAAGTGTAGTATTACCTGACAGAAATACATTATTCAATTCCTCTGCAGCATACCCTACTTATCAAATACCTGCCTGTTCGCCAAGGATCAATTTTGAGCGGAAGGCTATGTCATTGGCAAGAACCGGAATAAATATAGAAGGGTGTAGAAAATATACTGACTATACGGTAGGCTTGAGTATAGGTAATCATCCTTCTGCAGATGCAACAGTTACTGTGTATGCACACAACCCTTCCACAGCTATTGAAGGAATTGATTATAGTTTTCCGGCCGGCAAAGTCGTATTGTTCCCTGCCGGAGTACTGGATACACAGCATATTGTAATAAGAATATACCAGGACGAGAATGTACCACAATCAAAATTGCTGAGGCTTGGTTTTTCAATTAATAATAATGGAGGAAATGCAATTGCCGGCACTGCAATACCCGTTGCTGATTTCACAATCGAACCCAATAATACTTCTCCTTTAATTCCTGGCGACAGAACTAAAATACAAGTGGGCAAACCTATGGTTCCCTCTCCGGCAATTAAACTTTTTAATGCAACATTTCAGGACTTCAAAGTGCAAATACTTTACAATGCAAAGGAACTGCGCGAAGCGGGAATGTCTGTTGGAAATATTACAGCTATTTCTTTTATAGTACAAAAACAAACTGCAGCATATTTCAAAAATATGCAAATAAAAATGGGACTTACGGGATTTACAAATTTGTTGAATGGTGGCAATCTGAACAGGGTAGATAATTTAAACAATGTATTGTTTTTACCAGCTTACACCACTGTGAATGGACTGAATACATTTGAATTATCCACGCCATTTTACTGGAACGGGTCAGACAATATTGTTGTGGAGCTATGCATGGCAAGTGCCAGTATTACCGGCAATGAATTTGACGAAGTACAGTCATTCAGTACAAGTCTGCCTGACAACACAGGAGATATTATTTTTGGTGAAACCTCCACTTGTGATCAGGCGCTAACGTCATTCAGCTATTTTTCTGGGATTAAACCAATTATACAATTTGATTGTGTAATAACAGGTAATCCAATACAAAACGAAATTGTAACTTCAAACACTGAATATTTAGGTCCCTGGGGAGAAGTGTTTTTTTATGATAATTCAACGCCTTCTAAAATACTCGGAAAGGTTAAAAATCTCAGCAATTTTAATTTCGGTTGTATCAAAATGAGTATAGACAGGAGTGGAGAAGGAGTATCTCCATTCTGGAGTAATGACCACAAGCGATATCTGGCTCAGAAGACCTTCTTTATTACACCTGAATTTAATAACCCCTCCGGGAAATATGAACTCACCCTCTATTACAGCGATAAAGAAAAGAAAGGTTATGAAATTGGTACCGGTCAAAGCTGGAGTAATACAAGTATTATAAAAACACAAGTGCCCGTTTCAGAAATTACGCCGCAAAATCCACAGGCGGCAAAAGTGCAAATAGCTAATATAACACAACGTGATTCTTACGGTAATGGTTATGCGGTTTCTGCTGTCTTTTCTACCGGGTTTTCAGGTTTTGGCATTGGAGAGATTGATGCAGCGCTACCGGTAGAGTGGGGAAAAGTAAATGCTATACCTGAAGGCGATGATGTTAAAGTGGAATGGAACACAGTTTCAGAGAGCAATAACAACTATTTTGAAGTTGAAGTTAGTAATAACGGAAGAGAATTTTCTACAATAGCAAAATTACCGGCAACAGGAAACTCTTCCAATCTTGTTCAATATACTTATTTACATCAATCTCCTGCATCAGATAAATTATACTATAGAATCAAACAGGTTGACAAGGATGGAAAGTATTCCTACAGCCAGGTTGTATTTGTCAGGATGAAAAGTAGCAACTCTTACAAGCCGACACTATACCCTGTGCCGGCAGGTTCACAACTGACTATTGATTTTCATAAGCCTGTGCTTAATCCGGTAATTGAATTGTTAAGCAGTGATTTAAAAATAGTTTCCATAAATAAAAAGAATGGAATGGTAAAAAGTGAGCAAATAGGGATACCTCATCTTCCGGCAGGGGCATATTTGGCAAGAATAAGTTTTGAAGGTAAAACCTGTCTAATACGATTTATTAAATTTTGATAAAGCCGGGATTATGGGAAGATAAATTATACCTTCTTCTGAGCTAATATTCCGACAGTACAGGATAGCTTTCTATCAATATGTTATTAACTTAGCAGACGCTAAATTTGATTGCTTACCAACCTTAAATGAATATTTTGAGATTTTCTGCAGGCAACTTTACTTCAACAAGTAAGGGTCAACTTTCCCTTAAATGCTTTGGGATAACTATTATACTTTTCATTGCCTTTAGTACAAATGCTCAAACGCAGGTTGAGGTTTCTACTCATCATTTCTGGCTATGGTCTTTTCTTGGCAGATTGCACCCTATGATTGTCCATTTTCCGGTGGGGTTGCTTGTATTTGCCCTGGTAATGGAAATCATAGGCAGGAAAAATGAGAAATACAATGCTGCTATAAAACTCCTTATTTATGCCGGAGCCTTGTCTGCAATTATCGCAGTGGCATTTGGATTGTTATTGTCAAATACTGAAGAGTATGGAAGCGATTTACTTTCTATCCATCAATGGACTGGTATTGCTACCATGCTACTTTCCCTGATTTGTGCATGGAGCTATCGCAAAAGCTATCGTACAGCACAAAAATTATTATTGAGTCTCACTGTTGCTGGTGTTACTATTGCCGGTCATTACGGGGCTTCGCTTACCCACGGTGATGATTATCTTACCAGTGCTTTGCCAGGAGTTACGCCCGGCCCATCAGATGAAAAACAATATGCACTGGCTATGCAGGATGGCCCTCTTAATGAAGACCAGGTACAAGAGCTTAACCTGCAGGTGCGTATGATACTTGCACATAATTGTTACAACTGCCATGGCTCCGCAAAAGTAAAAGGCGATCTCAGACTGGACACGAGAGAATTTATAATGAAAGGTGGGAAAAATGGAGATGTACTTGTACCCGGTGAGCCCAAATCAAGTGAAATTATACACCGTGTACTACTGCCGAGAAGCGATAAAAAAGCAATGCCCGCAAAAGGAAAGGGATTAACCAAAGAAGAAATTTCCATACTTGAATACTGGATTAAGAAAGGTGCACCTTGGCCAAAAGGCGAATTAAAAAGCCTGTACCGTGTAGCAGCGCTTGCACCCCGGATGCCTGATATACCTGCGACAACCAAAGAGCTTTCAGACCCCATTGACCTTTTGGTAGATGTGTATTTTAAGAAAAACAAAATAGAGTGGAAGGCGCCTGTTGATGACAGAACTTATATTCGCAGGGTTTATCTTGATATAACCGGGTTAATTCCATCGCCTGATTCTGTAGATGCTTTTATCAGTGATAAAAACGAGAACAAGCGGGAAGCTCTTGTTACCCGGTTGCTTAATCGCAATGATGATTATGCCCAGCATTGGCTCACCTTCTGGAACGATGCACTGCGCAACGACTATACCGGCACAGGGTATATTACCGGGGGCAGATGGGATATTACTAAATGGCTGTACACTTCTCTCA
Organism: Bacteroidota bacterium; assembly: GCA_018268105.1. Classification (GTDB taxonomy): domain Bacteria; phylum Bacteroidota; class Bacteroidia; order Chitinophagales; family Chitinophagaceae; genus Agriterribacter. The sequence continues at coordinate 6,219 of JAFDXG010000012.1, forward strand.
AAGAAAATAAGCCGTATAATATTTTTGTAAAAGAACTGGTGAGTCCTACGGAAGAATCTCAGGGATTTATAAAAGGTATCAAATGGCGCGGAACAGTAAACGCCAGCCAGCGCACTGAAATGCAGGCAGCACAAAATGTTGCTCAGGTTTTTCTTGGATTAAATCTGAAATGCGCTTCCTGTCATGATAGTTTTATCAGCGACTGGAAATTAGACGATGCATATGCCTTTGCTAATTTATTTTCGGATAGTGTGCTGGAAGTAAACAGGTGCGATAAACCGACCGGTCGCATGGCGGGACGAAGGATTTTATATAAAGAATTGGGAGAAATAGATTCTACTGCTCCTACACCGGAACGACTTAAGCAGTTGGCTGATTACTTAGTGCAGCCTAAAGACGGTCGCCTGTATAGAACGGTTGTTAACAGGGTTTGGGCACAGGTGATGGGACGCGGTATAGTTGAGCCAGTAGATGTGATGGACAATGAACCCTGGAGCCAGGACCTGCTCGACTGGTTAGCATCTGACTTTACCGCCACAGGCTATGATATTAAAAAATTACTCTTCAAAATACTTACTTCCAAAACCTACCAGTTGCCTTCGGTGAGTGTAAAACAAGCAGAGGAAATTACTGCGCCGGATTTTGTATTTTCAGGTATGCTGCGGCGAAGACTAACCGCAGAAGAGTTTGCTGATGCGGTAAGCCAGTCCCTTGAACCTGTTTATCCCGATAGCGAAATAGTATATAAATTATTCCCGGCAGATATCAAACAGGATATACCATTTGCCAGGGCGGCTTTGGTGGCAAATGACGGATTGCAAACTGCACTTGGCCGACCCAATAGGGAAACAGTTTCTACAAGCCGCGCTTCACAGGCAAGCCTGTTGCAGGCATTGGAACTTACTAATGGGATAAAATTTAATAGTGCTATGAAGCGGGGAGCTTCAAAATGGAAAAGCCAATATCCGCATACTGATATACTGGTAAGGCAGGTGTATAGGAATACAATTGGCAGGCTACCCAGCAAGCAAGAAGAAGCAGTAGCAATGGATGCACTCGGGCAAAAGCCAACAGAATCAAATCTTCAGGATTTTATGTGGGCGATGGCACTGCATCCTGAATTTCAATTAATTTATTAAATACTTAATACCTATGGTATTATATACTTTATTTTAAAAATAATATAAAATGAAGCATCATTGGAACCGGCGGAATTTTATCAGGCAAACCAGTGCGGCTGCACTAGCTGCCATGACTGCCGGAGCGCCTGTAGCAAGTATGTTGAGTGGCTGTAAAAATGATAATAAAAAGAAAATCAATGGCAATACCACAGCAGATACTGTAATACTGCTATGGATGGCAGGCGGCATGGCTCATACTGAAACCTTTGACCCTAAGAAATATACTCCTTTTGAAAAGGGTATGGAAGGTAACCGGGTATTAAGCACATTTCCTGCAAAGCCTACAGCACTGGATGGTGTTTATTTCTCAGAAGGATTGGAGTCCATCGGCAGCGTAATGGAAAAAGGCGCATTGATCAGATCTTATGTAGCAGCAGACATGGGACATATATTACATTCACGACATCAATATCACTGGCATACCTGCTACGAACCACCACTAACGGTAGCAGCACCACATATAGGAGCCTGGATTGCCAATCTTATGGGACCTAAAAATCCTGTCATTCCGGCTTTTATTGATATTGGACAACGACTTACCTTAGGTGAGGGAGAAGAGCTAAAGGCTTTTCATACCTCCGGGTTTCTGGGAAGTGAATATGCCCCTTTTATGATTCCTGACCCCAGCCAGGGACTGGAAAGTGTGCGCCCCCCGGTAGGTATGGATGCCAAACGTTTTGAACAAAGAAATAAACTGTACAACGATCTCATTAGTAAAAGTCCTTTGGGCGATGCCGGCAGCGATTATCAAAAAGAATCTCTCAGGCGAAGTATGGAGCAGGCCTATATGCTGCTTAACTCTCCAGAAGCGAAGGCTTTTGATCTCAGCCTCGAACCAAAAGCAACCTATGATATCTATAATACAAGCAGGTTTGGGCTGGGCTGTCTTCTTGCACGCCGCCTTACAGAGCAGGGCGCAAGGTTTATTAGTGTTACTACCGAATATGTTCCTTTTATGGGATTCGACACTCACGAGAATGGACACACGAGGATGATTGACATGAAGAAGATGATTGACGCTCCTGTTGCCCAGCTTATAAAAGACCTGGATAAAAGCGGTCATCTCGACAGAACAATGATTATTCTTGCCAGTGAGTTTAGTCGTGATATGATGGTAGAAGGCAGACCCGATGCTAAAGTGCAGGAACAGGTAAATCAGCCTGATATACTCAGCGATTTAAAATTTTACGGCATGCACCGCCATTTTACTGATGGTTGTTCTATTCTGATGTTTGGTGGCGGCATTAAAAAAGGGTTTGTATATGGAAAAACAGCAGATGAACGGCCTTGCAAGTCCGTAGAAAATCCGGTGAAAATAGACCAGATACATCAAACTATTTATCATGCACTGGGAATACCGGAAGATACCCAGTATGAAATAGAGAAACGTCCATTCTATACCACTCCCGATGGCAGAGGTAAACCGGTATTGGAATTACTTGGAAAAGAGGCGGCAACAGAAAAAAAAGTCTAATTAGTGTAAAAAAGAAATGCTGCCTGAATCTTGTGCCCCATCCTTTTAAGTAAAACTTTCTTTTGAAAATTTAAGCTAAGTTTGCATCCTCATAAAAATTTGTATCGTGGCATTGATTAAGAGCATTTCAGGGATTAGAGGTACAATAGGTGGAAGCCCGGGTCTCACCTTGTCGCCTTTGGATGTAGTGAAATTTACAGCCGCTTACGGAACCTGGCTGTTGGAAAAAACCGGTAATAATAAGGTGGTTATAGGTAGGGATGGCAGAATAAGCGGACCAATGATAAGGGATTTAGTTGTAAATACCCTGACGGCATTGGGTATACATGTTGTAGACCTTGGGCTAAGTACCACACCAACAGTTGAGATGGCTGTAGTAATGGAAAATGCAGGAGGTGGAATTATATTGACTGCCAGTCATAATCCCAAAGAATGGAATGCATTAAAACTGCTTAACAGTAAAGGTGAATTTATCTCGGGGACCGATGGTAAGGAAGTGTTGGAAAAAGCGGAAGAAGAGTCATTCAGTTTTGTATCAGTAGATAAGATTGGTTCCATCAAAGAAGATAATTCATTCTTGGATAAACATATTGAAGCAATTACTTCGCTTCCGCTTGTGGATGTATCAGCAATCAAAGAAAGAAAATTTAAAATAGTTATAGATCCTGTAAACAGTACAGGGGCATTGTTTGTTCCGGCTTTATTGAAAGCGCTTGGTGTTGACAGGAAAGATATAACAGTGATCAACGATGAAGTGAACGGAAAATTTGCCCATAATCCGGAACCCCTTCCGGAAAACCTGGCCGAATTAGGCGCTGCGGTTAAAAAAACAGGAGCTGATCTTGGTATTGCTGTAGACCCGGATGTTGACAGACTATGTTTTGTTTGTGAGGATGGGAGCATGTTTGGTGAAGAATATACCCTGGTAGCTGTGGCAGATTATGTACTCAGTAAAAAACCGGGCAATACAGTTAGCAATATGTCTTCTACCCGGGCATTAAAAGACATCACATTAAAACATGGCGGACAATATTATCCCAGTGCTGTTGGCGAGGTAAATGTGGTTACCCGTATGAAAGAAGTTAATGCCGTTATTGGAGGTGAAGGGAATGGTGGAATAATATTACCCGAATTGCACTACGGCAGAGATGCTCTGGTGGGAATTGCATTATTTCTCACCCATCTTGCACATTCGCAAAAAAGTATTAAACAATTGAGGAGAACATATCCTGACTATTTTATCAGTAAAAATAAAATAGAACTGGAGCAGGGGGTAGATGTTAAAAGCATTTTTGAAAAGATCAAAACAAAATATAAAAACAACCCGGTAAATACTGAGGATGGATTAAAAATTGAGTTTGAAAACGACTGGGTACATCTTCGAACCAGTAATACTGAGCCTATCATCAGAATTTATGCTGAAAGTAACTTTGAATCTACTGCCAATAATATAGCACTTAGGCTGATGCAGGATATCAAGGAATTGAAATAAAGATATTTGCTTCTTCTCTTAACCGTTTTTAGTTTTCTGGTGATGCTCATGGAAAAGTAATAATGATTTGAATGGAACAAAAAAGAATATACTTTGACAATGCCGCCACTACGCAGCTTTCTGAAAAGGTACTGGAAGCGATGCTTCCATATATGCGGGAAAAATTCGGCAATCCGTCTTCCATATATTCTTACGGCAGAGAGAGCAGACTGGCAATTGAGAATGCCCGCAAAACAGTAGCCGGAATTCTGCATGCACATCCTGCAGAGATTTTTTTTACCAGTGGTGGTACCGAAAGTTCAAATACTGCAATTACTGCTTCGGTGCGGGACCTGGGATGCACAAGGATTATTTCATCAACTATCGAACATCACGCTGTACTGCATACTGTTGAGTACCTACGCAACAGGGGTGAGGCTGAACTGGTTTTTGTAAAACTCCTGCCAGACGGTCATGTTGATCTGGATAATCTGGAACAACTGCTTGCAGCCAGCGAAAAAAAAACATTGGTATCGCTGATGCATGCCAACAACGAAATTGGAAACATGCTCGACCTCCATGCTGTTGGTAATCTATGCAAAATATATGGTGCAATATTTCATTCAGATACAGTACAAACTGTCGGGCATTTCCACTTTGACCTTCGCAATACCCCGGTACATTTTATAACGGGTTCTGCACATAAGTTTCACGGACCAAAGGGAGTCGGACTTTTATATATCAATGAGAATGTAAGTATCCGTCCTTTTATTCACGGCGGTTCACAGGAGCGCAATATGAGGGCAGGTACTGAAAATATAACCGGAATAGTTGGTTTTGCCAAAGCGCTTGAACTGGCGACTGCTACCTGCCGGGAAGACACAATAAATATTAAAGAAAATAAACAACACCTCGCCGATCAGCTTAAAAAGCATATCAGGGGAGTAGCATTCAACGGAGACCCTTTTGGTAAAAGTCTGTACACTGTTCTGAATGTAAGTGTACCTAAAACAGAAAAATCTGAAATGTTGCTTTTCAATCTTGATATCAATAATATTTGTGCATCCGGAGGTAGCGCCTGCACAAGCGGTGCAGAACAAGGCTCTCATGTTATAAGAGCTATCAATAATAACCCTAACAAAGTGGCTGTACGGTTTTCCTTAAGCCGGGATAATACAAAAGATGAAATTGATATTCTTGTAAAAAAAATGCAGGAGCTGATATAGAGGGGTGTAGGTATCAACTATCAGGTTTCAGGTTTCAGGTTTATCGTTTCTCCTGCTTATTCTTTTCTTCTAAACCTTATTGTGCCGCTTGATTTTTCTGTTGAAGATATATATACCTCATTTCGTTTTCCATCTATCACAGCGATCATAAGCGCGGTGTTAGGTGGGATGGAGCCTAAGTTGTCAGCATACATTACAAGATCATTGACTTCTCTGTCGGGATCCAGTTTTATTGTTACACTTAACGGTTTATCAGTTAAGCGCTGTTTGGATAAAATAAGTTTACCATTAAAAAAAACGGATATTGTGTCTCCATCAATTTCACCATTGTCGTAAAAATCAACTTTAATCTCATCGTGGCTGGCAACTTCAATTGTTTTTAAAACATTCAGCGATCTTCTTTCAAATCCTTTTACTGTAGGAGTGACAAGTTCAGGTTGGTTTTTTTTAGCAATTGTAGAATCATGTGCTGATTTATCAGGGATTTTCGCTAAAGGCTGGTTGGGAATCGGAATAGGTTTATTGTCTGTTGAACCGGTTTTGGGCCGGGTATTTTTTACAACCGGATTAATGGGTTTAGAAGAAGGCTTTTTGGTAACCGGTGCAGAAGCCCCAGGTTTAGGTTTCTCCGCAAGACTGTGTTGAGTTGAGTTGTTTTTAGGTGGTATTACAGGTGTAATTTTTTTTGCAATATCCGGCGAAGATTTGGGAGGAGTAATTTTTGTCAGCATTTTTCTTTCTAACTCAGTACTTCCGGTGCCACAACCATTTCCTGATTTAAACGGACGCCAGCGACCCACCAGTTTTTCTGTGTCGCCCTGCTTCAGAAACGTAAGTATATGGGTTTGAAGACAATCTACCCAATCCGGTGGGGTATTGCCTTTTATCCTTTCTTCTTCATTCACAACAATTGATTTTTCAGCGGCATTATAAGTTCCTTCAAGCCTGCATATCACATAATACTTCTTATAAGGAAAATCAAAATAAGAATAAGAATAACCCGACACTTCAGCTCCATGTATATTAATTTCAAGCACATATTCCGTATTACTCTCACTGGTTACCACATTTCCTGCCGAATTAAAGTACCCGCGCCATTGACCACTCAGATTTTGCCCAATACTATAGTAATGCGTACCCAGGGATGCCAGTATTAATAGAAACAAGCCTCTCATCAATCGTAAAACTTTTTTATTATGCAAAAATAATCTCAATACTAAGGAAATCGGCAAAGGAAATGAGCTGATACGCCAATAGTTCGTTAAATTTGCGCTCCTTTTCAAGGTTCAAGTGAGTTTATAATATGATTAAAATAACATTTCCTGACGGTGCAATCAGAGAGTATCAGCCCGGAACAACATCCCTGGATATAGCTAAATCAATTAGTGAAGGACTTGCAAAAAAAGTTTTGGCGGCTTCTGTAAATGGAGAAGTTTGGGATGCCACCCGCCCCATTTATGACGACAGTTCACTTAAATTGCTTACCTGGAATGAAAAAGAAGGCAAATCTACCTTCTGGCATTCTTCTGCCCACCTGATGGCAGAAGCCGTTGAGTCGCTTTTTCCGGGAGTAAAATTTTGGGTTGGTCCTCCCGTGGAACATGGATTTTACTATGATATGGATTTGGGTGACCGTAAAATCACTGAAGAGGATTTGAAGGTACTGGAAAAGAAAATGAATGAACTTGCAAAAACCAATAGTACTTATATACGCAAGGAAATATCAAAGGCCGATGCTATAGATTTCTTTTCCAAAAAAGGAGACGAATACAAACTTGATCTGCTGCTGGGACTTGAAGATGGAAAAATAACATTTTATACACAGGGTGGCTTTACTGACCTCTGCCGTGGCCCGCATATACCTCAAACGGGACTTATCAAAGCAATTAAACTAACCAGTATAGCCGGAGCATACTGGAAAGGAGATGAGAAAAACAAACAATTAACGCGTATTTACGGTATCACTTTCCCGGCACAAAAAGAACTGGATGAGTATCTGCAGATGCTTGAAGAAGCAAAAAAAAGGGATCACCGAAAATTAGGAAAAGAACTGGGAATATACACCATGGACGATGATGTGGGACAGGGGCTCATTATGTGGATGCCTAACGGAACCGTAGTAATTGAAGAACTGGAAAAACTGGCTAAAGAAACTGAAAATGCAGCTGGATATAAGCGGGTGGTTACTCCGCATATTGCCAAAGAAAGCATGTATCTTACCAGCGGTCACCTCCCGTATTATGCGGACAGTATGTATCCGCCAATGGAACTGGATGGTGAAAAATACTACCTCAAATCAATGAACTGTCCGCACCATCATAAGATATTTGCTGCAGAACCCAAAAGCTATCGCGATCTTCCATACAGAATAGCTGAATATGGTACGGTATATCGCTACGAACAGAGCGGTGAACTATTTGGATTGATGCGTGTACGTTGTCTCCACATGAATGATGCCCATATATATTGTACCCGCGATCAGTTTGCCTCTGAGTTTAGGGCTGTAAACGAAATGTATCAGAAATACTTCAAGATTTTTGGTATTGAAAAATATGTGATGCGTCTTAGCCTTCACTCACCGGATAAACTCGGCAAGAAATATGTGAATGCCCCTGAACTGTGGAAGGAAACCGAAGAAATGGTAAGACAGGTGCTTATTGAATCCGATATCCCGTATGTGGAGGTACAGGATGAAGCCGCATTTTATGGCCCTAAAATTGATGTGCAGATATTCAGTGTGATAGGCAGGGAATTTACATTAGCCACAAACCAGGTAGATTTTTCACAGGGACGTAGCTTTAAGCTGGAATATACAACAGCAGATAATCAGACTGAAACACCATTGATTATCCACAGAGCGCCCTTGGGAACACATGAACGGTTTATCGGGTTTTTGCTTGAACATTATGCCGGCAGGTTTCCAACATGGCTGGCGCCGCTTCAGGTAAAGGTTTTACCCATAAGCGATAAGTTTGCAGACTATGCACAAAATGTTTTAGAATCGTTGAAAAAAGCAGATATTCGCGCAGAAATTGATAATCGGCCGGAAAAAATAGGTAGAAAAATCAGGGATACCGAGATGGCAAAAGTACCTTATATGATTATAGTTGGGGAGAAAGAAGTAAATGAAACAAAGGTATCAGTAAGAAGGCAGGGCAGAGGAGATGCAGGCTCAACATCAATAGAAGCCTTTATCAAAGAAATTAATGAAGAAATAAAAACCAGGAGTGGCGGTTAATATGAAAAGTTCAAATTATTGGACAAATCATTTTTTCATTATATCTTGACAACATAAAATAATTTATCAGAAATTTTAAACAGACAATTAAAAACTCCATTTTAGGGAGTATCACTTTAAAAATCGTAAATGGCATTTCCACCAAGACCTCAATTTCAAAAGGGTAATTTCAACCCACGTTTCAAAAGAGAACAACAACAGGAGCATCGCACAAATCACATGATACGAGTACCACAGGTAAGGCTGGTAGGCGATAATGTGGAAGTAGGTGTATATTCTACCCAGGAAGCATTAAAAATAGCTATTGAACAAGGGCTTGACCTGGTAGAAATTTCTCCAAATGCAGATCCCCCTGTTTGTAAAGTCATTGACTATAATAAGTTTCTCTACGAGAAGAAGAAGAAAGAAAAGGAGATGAAAGCCAACTCAAAAGTTTCTGAAGTGAAGGAAATCCGCTTCACTCCCAATACTGATGAACACGATTTTAATTTTAAGGCTAAACATGCAGAAGACTTTCTGAAAGACGGCAATAAAGTAAAAGCTTATGTACAGTTTAAAGGGCGTGCCATCATGTTCAAAGAAAGAGGTGAACTTTTATTGTTGAAATTTGCCGAAAGACTTGCTGAAATTGGGGCCCCGGAAGGAATGCCCAAACTTGAAGGCAAACGTATGCTGATCATCTTTGCTCCCAAAAGTCAGAAAAAGAAAAAGTAAACCTAAAACATTAACTATAATTAACGTGTGACCTAATCTATTCATAAAGGTTCAGGGTATTTTTGTTGCCGAATACTTTTCTGAACCATTATGAAACCCTGGAAATTATTCTTCATTATTTTAATGCTTTCTACTTCTGCTTCATCTGCCCAAACAAATAGGACAGTAAGAGGTAAAGTGTATGACAGTAGCCATCTGGCACTGCAGGGAGCAACCGTATTACTATATCATAATGAAGCAAAGGATACACTGAAAACCATTACCGGAAAGGATGGACAATTTGTATTCAATAAAGTTCATTTGACTTCCTTCCATATCAGGGTTACCAATGTTGATATGGAAACAGTAGATCAGGCTTTTGACTTTGAAGATGCAAAGACAGATTTGAACATTGGCAGCATTACACTTGTTCCATCTGTAAAAATATTGCAAGAAGTAGTAATTGCACCTCCACCCATTGTTATAAAAGAAGATACTGTTGAATTTAAAGCCGACTCTTTCAGAGTAAGACCTAATTCTTCCGTAGAAGACCTGCTGAAGAAATTACCCGGGCTACAGGTAGATAAGGATGGCAACATTACTGCACAGGGTAAAACTGTTTCAAAAATTAAAGTAAACGGAAAAGATTTTTTTGGTGGCGATCCTAAAACAGCCTCCCGCGAATTACCTGCGGAAATAGTAGACAAGGTGCAGGTGGTAGATGATTATGGAGATTTGGCTGCAATATCGGGTATAAAAGAAGGAGACCCTGATATTGTAATTAACCTGCAGTTGAAAAAAGATAAAAGTCAGGGTGTGTTTGGTAAAGCATCCGCAGGTTATGGTACGGATAATCGCAGGCAGGCCACGTTAAGTGCTAATGCTTTTAGTGACCGTACTCAATTGTCACTGCTGGGAAACCTGAATAATATCAACCAGAATTTGTTTGATTTTACAAATGATGGTTCCAATCGCCGGGGTGATGGCGGTGGACCTATGAACACTATCAGAGGGAGCAGCGGCGGAGATGGAGGTACATCTGATACCAATGCCGATCAAAACGGCGTAACCGATAACAAATCTATCGGTCTTAATTTCAGAACAGACTTCCCTAACAAAAAAGGATCCCTTTATGGCAATTATAGTTTTTCTAACCGGAATACTATAATTACAAGAAGCACATCTCAGCAAAACTTGTTTGACAACGGTAATACCTATATCAACAACAGGAATAACCTTTCAAACAATATCGGCAATAACCACAGGCTAAATCTGAACCTGGAATACCAAATTGATTCATTTAACTATATTAAAGTAAGACCAAACTTTAATTACAGTTATGCCGACAATATGAGTAATGGCGATTTTGATTATACCAATGCCGGATTCAAAACACAGGAAGGTTATTCCGGTGATACCGTATCCAACAAGTCGCCCAATTTTAATGCTGAAATTAGTTATAACCGCAGGTTTGTAAAAAAAGGAAGGAATCTGTCTGTGAATATTAATCTTGGAACATCATCGCCTTATAGCGAAGACGATAAAATAAACTATACCAAAGCCTATCTTAGAGCCGGTGGCTATTCTGAAACTTTCATTGATCAACTAATCCGCCAGGATAACAATAATCATAATTACGGAGTTAATATTAGATATAGTGAACCTGTAGCCCGAAACCGTTTTCTTGATATCAGTTACGGCTACAATACATCTTACTCAAAAAACGACAGAAAGATTTTTGACCGGGATGGGGTAAATGAAAATCTCATCTTCAACGATAGTTTGAGCAATGCCTATGAAAACACATTTATTAACCAAAGGGTAGGACTGAGCCTGCGAACAATCAACAAAAAATATAACTATTCCTTTGGAGTAACTATGCAACCGGTGTATATGGACGGTTATTCAATTACTAAAGACAGCGCCTATACAGCACAGAAAAGACTCAATTTTTCTCCCGCTGCACGGTTATCTTATAATTTTTCCAGATCAAAACGACTGAATATTAATTACAATGCCAGTTACAATCAGCCGGGATTTAATCAACTGCAGCCTGTAAAGGATATTTCAAACCCACAATATCAAACCCAGGGTAACCCAAATCTTAAACCGGAGTTTAGTCACAACTTCCGTGCTTTCTTCAACAACTTTAATTTCACTTCTGGCCGGGTAATGTTTGTTGGTATGATGGCAAATCTTGTGCAAAACCGGATTGTAAACAACAATATCCGTCTCGATAGTAGCGGAGCTCAGTTGAGTGTACCGGAAAATATTAATGGCTACTATAATGTTTCCGGATTTTATAATTATTCCATTCCTTTTCAGAATCGAACTTATGTTATCTCGTTTAATGGAAATGTAAATTATAATCACGATGCCGGGCTGGTAGACAGTAAGAAAAATATTGGGAACAACTGGGTAACTACGCAACGGCTAAACCTGGAACTGAACCTTAAAGAATGGCTCCAGTTGACTACGGGTGGAGCCTATAGCCTCAACTCCACAAAATATAACCTTACTCAAAATGGAGCGAGGATTAGTTCTAATGCATGGGCGATTACCAATACAGCACGAATTGATATACCTGGTGGGGTGATCGTCAGGTATGATCTCAGCTATACCATCAACCAGGGACTTGCAGATAATGTAAAAACCAATCCTACTTTGTTCAATGCATCTGTTGAAAAAACCTTCTTCAAGAATAAAAATGGATTCCTTCGCCTCTCCGGGTTTGATATATTCAATCAAAATACAAGTGTAACCCGCCAGGTAAGCGGTAATGCGATTATTGACAACCGGGTTAATCGTATCACGAGATATTTCATGCTTACTTTCACCTACAAACTCACCAAATTTAAAGGACAACAACCTTCTAACCAGAGCGAAAACAGGTATCGCAGGGAAGGTAGAATGTTCTAACAAACAGAATTTTCCCTATCAAAAAAAGTAGTTCTCAACATGTGATAAAGTAGGAACAGCCTTTCTATTGTTTTTTGATTCATTTCAAATACCTTTGCGAACATTTTGGAGCAGGAGTGTTTTTTGTTCCAATTAACTAATTATCAATCAACTAATTAATTTTCTCGTATGCCGGGAGCCTTAAAAGAAGTTCGCAACCGTATAAAATCAGTACAAAGTACTCAACAGATCACAAAAGCCATGAAAATGGTGAGTGCTGCAAAATTACGCAGGGCACAGGAGGCTATTATACAGATGCGCCCTTATGCACAAAAACTACAGGAAATGCTGAGTAGTATTGTGAGTAATTCTGATGGCGATACTGGTGGAAAACTTGCCATTGAAAGAACTCCCGAAAAAGTGTTGTTTATTGTAATTGCATCGGACAGGGGACTTTGTGGCGCATATAATGCAAATATCACCAAGCTTGCCCGCTCTATAGCAGAGGAAAAATATGCCCGGCAACTTTCTAAAGGCAATGTTATAGTATGGCCTATTGGTAAAAAAGCGTATGATTATTTTCAGCGGGTGAAGATGAACAGTAATGCTGCATTTAAAGATATATTCCTGAACCTGAATTTTGAAAGTGTACAACAGGTAGCTACTGCTGCTGTGGATGCCTTTACAAAGAAAGAATTTGATGTGGTGGAACTTGTGTACAGCGAGTTTAAAAATGCAGCTACCCAGCGTTTTGTAGCGGAACGTTTTCTCCCAATACCCAAGGTTGAAAATAAATCCGGCAAATCCACAAAAGCGGATTTTATTTTTGAACCGGAAAAGGAAGCGCTTGTTGCAGAACTGATGCCTAAGATTTTGAATACCCAACTCTACAAAGCAGTCCTTGATGCCAATGCCAGCGAACATGGAGCAAGAATGACCGCAATGGATAAAGCGAGCGAGAATGCAAATGAGTTATTGAAAGAACTTCGTATTTCATACAACAGGGCACGTCAGGCTGCTATCACAACTGAACTTACAGAAATAGTAAGTGGCGCTGCAGCATTACAGGGATAAGCAAAATGGAAATTTCTCAGATCATACTACATATAGAGGCATTGATTTTTGCCAGTGAAAAACCGTTGACCAGTATCGAGCTTGTTGACCTGGTGAATAATGCACTTGGGTTTATTGAAGACAGAGCCAGTCTTGAACAGGTGGAAGCGGCTATTGACGGCATAAGAGAAAAGTATGCTACCGAGTTCTATCCTTTTGAAATAAGACAAAGCGGGGGCGGCTGGCAATTTCTTACCAAAGGCGCTTTTCATAAAACTATTGCCCAACTGAATGGTGATAAATTCATCAAGCGCCTTTCTGCTGCAGCAATGGAAACCCTGGCTATTATTGCATATAAGCAACCCATCACCAAGGGCGAAATTGAATCTATAAGAGGGGTAAACTGCGATTATGTGGTACAAAAATTACTGGAAAAAGAATTGGTGGTAATCACCGGTAGAAATGAAGAATTGCCGGGAAAGCCATTAGTATATGCCACCTCTAAATCTTTTATGGATTATTTTGGTATCAATTCAGCCGACGATCTGCCGAAAATAAAAGAAGTACTTGCCGACCAGGTGGTGCAACCTACCCTTGTAAATGCAAGCCATTTTGAAGTGGAAGAAGAGAGTAATCTTTTGGTTGGAGAAAATGGCGAACTTTTGCAGCAAACTACCATTACCATAGAGAAAGTACAGGATGATAACCCACAGCAGGATGTAACTGATCAGCATTCCCGGCTTGAATCAAAAGAGGATCCTCCCGCCCCGGAAACCGGCCCTTCTGAAACCGGTAATGATATGACTTCTGAAGAGGAAGAAGAGGATAAATAAGAGTAGCTATATCGTTTTAGGAATATATTAGTTGGTTTGTTTTCTGAATATCTTGTTCATAGTGTCTTAAAATCTATAGCCGATTGACAGACCGCCCTGCACTGTTTTCATGGAACTTCTTTCATCGCTTACGCCATTGTATGACATATCAACATCCAGTAAACCCAATTGCCCGTGGAGGTGGGTATACAGATTTTTAGAAAATTCATAACCGATGAGAATATTAGCCCCAAAGTCAAAGGGCCTGGTATAGGGGACGGTTCTGCTATTCACGCCCATAGAGGAGTCGGAACTGGAATAATTATTTAAAAATTTCAGTTTTCCTGTTACACTCATACCATTTGCTTCAGCCTTCCAGCGGCCGCCAACTCCGTAAGCTACATACGGACCAGCACCCAAAAGCATTTTGCCGTTTCCAACCTGTGGCTTAAAAATAAAATTAACCGGCAATTCTATATAATAACTGGTGAATTTAATTTTGTCAACACCATAGAGATATTGGACGCCTCCATTCTTATCTATCGTAAATCCTTTACAGGTAAATAATAATGCAGGTTGCAAAAAGAATTTATCCGAAAGCGCCAGGTCTGCCGTTCCTCCGAGATGGAACCCGGGACGTAATTTTACCTTAGTGTAGCCGCTTTCGTCTTTTAATAACATGGCAGACAAATTGCCCCCGGCTTTTATACCCCATTGTATCTGTGCCGATATTTCATAGCCGACCGAAATACAGATCAATAATAAGAGCAGTCCTTTTAGTTTCATGTTTTTCAGTTTTATTTTTTATAGTATGAGGTTTTAATAACGTGTTGCGCTGTATCATACATCCTTCTGTATATTGGGAATAATAATAGCCCCTGATAACTTCCGGGGATAATGCGCAAAAGTAAAGCATAGTTTTAGGGGAAATATATGAGAACAATCACGCAATAATGAAACATGAATCAGTCTGCTTTATTTAACTCTTCTTTAAAGGGCAAAAGAGCCCGGGCAAAAAACACCCATATTCTTGATTTTATTAGCTTCTTTTACATGACTCCTTCTATTCCTGCAGCAACTCATTAATTTGTTTCTCCGCCTCCGCTTCCATGCTTGGCCCTGGTGCAGATGCTGAAGCGATACGTCCATTTTTATCAATCAGTACA
>JAFDXG010000130.1 GCA_018268105.1 Bacteroidota bacterium
A
Source organism: Bacteroidota bacterium (assembly GCA_018268105.1). Taxonomy (GTDB): domain Bacteria; phylum Bacteroidota; class Bacteroidia; order Chitinophagales; family Chitinophagaceae; genus Agriterribacter. The sequence goes on from JAFDXG010000130.1 coordinate 2, forward strand.
TGATAACCTGCATACAACAGGCGGCTTGGCAATATGGCGGCTGGACGAATATATCCTCAACTTTTTGTTCGCTGTTGGGCTTCAGTCCCAGCTTGACGAATAACGCCGGGCAATAGAATAAACAATGAACATTTAGTTATATATTTAGCATCGGTTACGGTCAGACGAAACACGGAATACCGCCACATCGCCAAGCCGTACCGTTGGCGGTCATTGTAAAGCGACACCCTACAGACTTCAAAATGAACAAAAATATATACCTGTTGTTATTCGCATATCTACTTTTGTCAAGTTGTTCGACAAATAAGAAAACAGCAAATAGCCAGACTTATAACTTTAAGTCGGACACCTTGACGTTGTTTGACCAATCAAGGAACAGAGAAATTCCAGTTGCTTTTTATAAACCTCACATTGACAACCCCAAAATTGTAATCTTTAGTCACGGATATGGACGGAATGAAGGAGGACACTATTTATACTATTCTTATTTGACGGCGTATTTGGCTTCTAAGGGATACTTTGTGGTTAGCATTCAGCACGAACTTCCTACTGATAGCTTAATTCCTTCAACCGGAATTCCTCAAATTGTTAGGCGACCTTTCTGGGAGAGAGGAGCAGACAACATCCTATTCGTTATAGAGGAACTAAAAAAATCAAATCCTGAATTGGACTTCAAACATATCGCTCTAATTGGACACTCCAATGGTGCGGATATGAGTGCCTTTTTTCCTCAAAAATATCCAGGCATAGTTGACAAAATAATTACGTTAGACAATAGACGGATGCCTTTGCCGAGAACAATTAACCCTAAAGTTTATTCATTGCGTTCAACTGACCAACCTGCCGACGAAGGAGTTTTGCCGACTGACGAAGAACTGAAAAAGTATGGAATCACCATCATAAAGTTGCCCAATACAATTCACAATGACATGGATGACCGTGCAAATAAAAGACAAAGGAAAGAAATAAGAGGTTTTATTATGACATTTCTAAATGACTGAAAACAACGAACCGCCAACAGGTGCATTTGTGTTATGTCGGCGGACAGATAACGCCGCTTCAGCTTCACCTATCTATCATCTATAGTTCGGGCTGAACGTTATAAATTGGGCTATAGAATTAACAATGAACTTTTATATCTTTATTCGGCATTTGTACCAGCGGGAAGTTTTCCAAATTCCGCCACAAACACAAATGCTCAATCGTTGTGCGTCATTCTACACGACCCCATTCCATAACATATAACCTTAATAAAATTGACAATAATAGAAACTCAAAACCTTGATTTTGCTTTTAGTAAAGGCGACCTTGTTTTAGAAGGATTAAATCTAAAAGTTGAGCAAGGTTCAATTTATGGATTTCTTGGACCAAATGGTTCGGGCAAGACAACAACCATTCGGTTGCTTTTAGGACTTCTGCCAAACTCTAAGGATAATATCAAATTATTTGGACACAATTTTAAAAATGACAGAATTAACATTCTTTCAAAGACAGGTTCGCTAATTGAGCAACCATCTTTATACGAGCATCTTTCGGGGTTTGACAATTTAGAAATTACCCGCAGAATAAGAAACGCAAATAAAAATAGTATAGACAAAGCTCTTGAACTTGTGGACTTGAAAACCGCATCTGGAAAAAAAGTAAAAGAATACTCATTAGGGATGAAGCAGCGTTTGGGACTTGCTATTGCGTTGCTTTCTGAACCGGAGCTTTTAATATTAGACGAGCCGGTAAATGGCTTAGACCCAAACGGAATTATTGAAATCAGGGAATTGCTTTTGAAATTGAACAAAGAAAATGGCATCACGATTTTTTTATCAAGCCATCTGCTTTCCGAAATAGAAAAAATTGTTACTCATTTAGGAGTTTTAAGTAAAGGGAAATTAGTTTTTCAAGGGCAATATAACGACCTCAAAGAATTGCAGAATAAATCTGCAACGATTCATATTGAAACAAGCGACAATCAAAAAGCATCTGAAATTATTAGTGCTAAATTTCAAGCACCTTCCTTGCTAAACTCACATTTAATGGTTCATTATCAAGACAAGGAACAAATTGCTGCTATCTGTAAACTGCTGGTAGAAACAAACATTGACATATATAAAATGCAGTTACAAAATAATGACCTTGAAAATATATTTTTAGAAATTACAAAAAACTAATGCAGAACGTAATTAGAAATGTAGGTACAGAATTTATAAAGTCAAAGAAAACATTTGCCTGGTGGCTTGTAATTCTTGGAGCAGCCTTTATGCCAGTATTTGTATCCTTTGTCTTTTTAAGCAAATGGAAACACTTGATTCCTCAACAAGGACACAACCCTTGGGACGATTTTACAGAAATGTCGTGGAAAGGGATGGGTTTTTTATACACACCCCTTTTTATTGTTTTGCTAACTTGTTTATTCTTCAACATTGAACATAAGAACAATACATGGAAACATATTTTCACTCTTCCGATTTTAAAGAGTAGTATTTACCTTAATAAACTCTTGACACTACTTATTTTCATTGCACTGTTTTACATTCTTTACATTCCAATTTGGATAGGTTGTGGGTTCTTCGTCGGACTTATAAAACCTCAATTACAGTTAACAAATCATGCGCCTGATTACATTTCCTTATTGAGTTTATGTTTTCATTCTTTTATTGCTTCACTTGGAGTACTTGCTATTCATTTTTGGCTAAGTATTCGCTTTAAGAACATGATTATACCAATAGCTATTGCTATTGTGGGAGGCATAATATGGGTAGCTTTGTATCAGGGACGAGTAGAAGAAATCACATATTTCCCATACGCTTACAATTATTCAACTGTTAACCCGCCGTATTGGGTTGAGCAAAAAATGTTTGGAATTTTTCCTCAACATGAAATGTTGAGTATACTTTATTTTATCTTATTTTCAGCCTTGAGCTATCGCTATTTTATCAAGACATTTAAAGGATAGGAATATACTTTAGGGTGACACGAAGAAGAACGAACGCACAACATTGGTATTGCCAATAGTGGGGCTGGACGGAAGAACAATCGGCAGCAGTAATTCTACTGTACTGCGGTTCGGGGCTTGACGAATAGAGCCCAGCTTTAGTTCTTATTATTTATCTTTAGCAAAAAACCAGGCATCGGTTCCGGCGGACGAAATTCTATTTCCCCACCATCGGCAATACCTGTTCGTTACCTGCCACTTCAAGACATGACATCTTACTATATACAATACCATAACGCAGACAGAATCGGTTCTTATCCGACTGAAAAGTTAAACTTCGAGGCGGACATTAATTCGCTGACCCTTGACAATTCAGTAAAATATGATTCTTGGATTTACACAAAAAAGAGAACAGTTGAAAATGCTGTTGGGCAATATTGCTTTTTAATTGTTGGTAAGACTGAAAAAATTAAAAAGTACTATTTATGGGCATTTTTCAAAATTGATGATTTCGAAATTAACAATGATGGATACTACACGGTTTATGGACACGGCTATGACTTTGAGCACCCAATATTTTTAAACGAACTGCAAGACTTTAATGACTTTAAATACTTTTGTGGAAATTTTGGACTTGGATTTCAAAATATAGACAATCACAGTTTTTACAAGACGCTTTCGTCTTTTTCATCTGAAACGTACCTTTTAGTAAATTCTAAGGAAATTTTGTTTCCATCAACTGAACAATACCAAGATGTAATATCAAAATCCTTATCTACTAAGCAGATTGAAATATTGCAAACACTATATTACTTTCCCAACTCAAGCGCAACAGCTAAAGAATTAGCAAAAGCACTCAACTACGAAAGCTATCATGCTGCAAATCGACAAATTGGGCAAATAGGTAAAATTATTTCACAAACTACAGGCATTATTCCGCCGACTTATCAAGGAAATAATGGAGACCAACCTGCGTACTTTTTATTAATTGGTGAATACTATAAAGATACCGGATGGGAAATGTGGGACGAGTTACAGCAAGCACTAAGAAATCTCAACCTTGTTTCAGAGGATACAGACAATTCAAACGAACGTTTGCCAACAGAAACGTTTCAATTTGACGAAAACGAATTATATAAAGAGGGGAAAGTGGTCCAGGTTTTTGTAAACCGCTACGAAAGAAATCAAAAAGCAAGGCAAGAATGTATAAACCATTATGGCGACAAATGCTTTACTTGCGGCTTTGACTTCGGTGCAACATACGGTGACATCGCCAAAGGGTTCATTCATGTTCATCATTTGACACCACTTGCCGACATTAATGAAGAGTATAATGTTGACCCAATCAATGACCTTGTCCCAGTTTGTGCGAACTGTCATTCGGCAATTCATTTGACAAAGCCTGCAATGACCATTGAAGAATTAAAGCAGCGATTGAAGACAAGCGGCAGGTAACAAACGGTTTTGCAATAGTGCGGCTTGACGTTAAATGCTCAACTTTAGTAATTCTATTTAACTTTAGTGCAAAATTCGGCTAACGAGCCTCGATGCCGCACCATCGCAAAGCCGCCGGACGTTAGTGGCAATTAAACGACAACGCTCACGAAACAACAAACTAACAGTAACATAAAAACAAAAGAAAAAATGAGAAAAGTAGCATTATTATCAATTGGAATTTTCGCTTTGACAGCTTGCAATAGCCCCAAAAGTAATTCTTCGGAAAATACAGAAAAACAAACTGTAACAGAACAATCAACTGTTGGGGGCGATAAGGACGAACACGGTTGTCTTACTTCGGCAGGCGAAACTTGGAGCCAACTCAAGCAAAGCTGTATTCAAATTTTCAACGTAGGACAACGCTTAAACCCTATTGAAACCAAAGATGGAGAAGCTGTTATCAGTGCTTTTGTGCTGTTTAATGACGACAAATCGGAAGCGGAATTGTTTTTGCCAAATACTCAAAGCAACACAATTTTAAAAACGACTGATAAAAAAAGCTATGAAAATGGGGAATACAAGTTTGATACTAATGATTCCACTTTGTACATCAACAATGAAAAAAAGTATAAGGCAGAATGATTAAAAAAATAGAAAACGATAAGAAAGTCGGCAACGCCCATATTAAAATCCTCTATCCAGGAAATGTTATTGAAAACTCAACTGACAGTGGATTAGGAAGTATCGGAAGAATTGACCACGCCAACATCGGGGGAAATGTAACTATCAAAATGCACCCGCATATTAACGATGATATTCTTTCCTATTTCCGTACAGGACACGCTATACATACCGATTCGGAAGGATTTCAGGCAACCGTTTCAAGAAACAAGTTAATGTTGATGAAAGCTGGAAAACTCTTTTATCACGAAGAAACAATGCCCGAACCTTTGGAAGGACTTCAGATATTTATCCGACCTAAATCCAAAGACCTGAAACCTGAAGTTGTATTTCAAGACCTGAAAGAAACGGATAGTGTTGATTCTTGGAGATTACTTGCTTCACCTACAGAGCAAACACAATTACATTTTTCGAGTGAAACGTGGATATACGACACCAAACTAACAAACGGAAAAACAATTGAATTACCCGACTCACCAAAGAATGAGCTGACTGGTTTGCTCTATGTTTTTCAAGGAAATGTTGTGCTGAACAATGACATAAATCTTCTAAAAGGAGAATCTGTGCTATTCAAAAACGAACAAATTGACATAAATTCTTTAGAAACATCGGAATTGGTTTTATTCCTCACAGACGAAAATGCCGAATATTACGATGGAGGAATGTATAGCGGGAATAAACATTAACTGCCACTAACAAGGTATTGCCAAAAGCGGGGCTGAACGGCTTCGACTGGGCATTTGTACAAGGTTCAACTTTCGTTCTTCAATTGAACTTTTGTGCTAAAAATCCCCGCCTTCGGCAATACCTGAAACGTTGCCTGCAA
>JAFDXG010000131.1 GCA_018268105.1 Bacteroidota bacterium
GGCGAAAAGCAGATGTATTAGAAGGCAGGAAAAGACCCTGCTGTTGTCTGGGTTGCCCTCACCGGAGACAAAGTGAAAAAAAGTGATTTAATAATTTGAACCATTAAGGAATTAAGTTACATTAAAACTTAACTATTCTCCACTTCTTAAAGGTTAAAATTATATCTTCAATTAAAAATGAAATGACAAAAAAATATGTAACGCAGTTATCCTATGAAATCACCGGCTGTCCGACAAAAGTTTTGCCTTCACCTATAGTTAGGTTTTTTGTTTTGCAACTCAAACCTAACTAATCGGCGGTTCTTCGGAACCGTTTTTAAATTCTATTTTAGTCGGACAATAGAGGGTAATATTTATTAGTAATTTGATCGTAATAGCGTATAATTTTGCCCTTCTCAAAAAAAGCAACACATGAAAGCCGTAGGTTTTAAAACTTCATTACCCATTAACAATCCGGATAGTTTTATTGATTTTGAAACTGGAATTCTATCACCTTCCGGATACGGCCTTTTAGTGAAAATAAAAGCCATCAGTGTTAATCCTGTTGATTTTAAAATTCGTCAAAACAGTGCAAAAGATACTGTCCTCGATACTCCCAAAATCATAGGTTGGGATGCTGCGGGTATAGTTGAATCTGTAGGTGATAAAGTAACGCTATTTAAAAAAGGTGACGAAGTTTTCTATGCAGGTGATATTAATAAACCCGGCTGCAATGCAGAATATCAACTGATTGATGAAAGGATAGTGGGACGAAAACCATCCCGCTTAAGTTATCCCCAGGCTGCTGCTATGCCTCTTACTACCCTTACTGCCTGGGAAGCCATATTCGACCGGTTACGTATACACGAAAAAGACAGGGGCAAAAGTATATTGATAATTGGTGGTGCAGGCGGTGTGGGTTCTATTGCTATACAGATCGCAAAAAGAATTGCAGGTTTAAAAGTAATAGCTACTGCAAGCCGACCCCAAACAGTTGAATGGTGCAAACAGCAGGGCGCTGATATTGTAGTTAACCACAAAGACCTGGTGAATGAGGTACGCCGGGCAGGGCTGCAATATATTGATTTCATTTTCGATTGTGCAGATGTTAATTTCTACTGGGAGGCGATAGCAGATTTAATAAAACCACAGGGACATATTGTTTCTATAACGGGCTCAGGTACAATGGTGGCATTAAATAAATTGAAAAGTAAAAGTGCCTCTTTTAGCTGGGAGTTTATGTACACTCGATCTGCATTTCAAACTGAAGATATGAGCAATCAGCACCAGATTCTCAACAAGGCTGCTGAATTATTGGACAAAGACGTGTTACAGTCTACACTTGTACAAACAATACAGGGGCTTTCGGCGGATAACCTTAAAAAAGCACATGAGCAATTAGAAAGCGGCACAACAATCGGGAAACTGGTTATTGAGTTGTAGTAAAAAAATTTCTGCCTTGCAGTGAAAAAATGAAGGCTGAAAAAGAGGAATTTCGGAGCTATCTGGAAAAGACCGTTTACAGTGCCTCGAACCTTGAAAAGTATATGGATAGATCACTGGAATATCTGTTGGAACTCCCGTCTGCATGGGCTTCCAGCGATTATAGCGGTAAAAGAAAACTGCAAAATATCATTTTCCCGGAAGGATTCTATTACAATAAGAAAAACGACCAACCTCGAGCCACAAAAATGAACAGCGTATTTTCCTGTATTGCCCGTCTGAAGGGCAATGCAGAGCAAAAAGAAACCGGAATTTCCGAGATGATTCTCAAAAATTCCGGTTTGGTAGCCCGGACAAGAATCGAACTTGTATCTAGAGTTTAGGAAACTCCTATTCTATCCATTGAACTACCGGGCCAATACACCACAATCGTCACCTCTGTCAGTCATTGGTATTAAATTATTGAAATTCCACTTCTTAACTGAAAATCTGGTAACGGGTTGCAAAAATAGTTGTTTCCTTTAATTTTCAATTTTCAAATTTCAATACTTTCAGCAATTTAATTTAATACTCTTAGCTTCCCTATCTTTGCAGCCCTAAAAAGTGCGTATGAAGTTTTATAATTTACTAATCAAATACCGGTTACCCCTCGGTTTCCTGGCACTGATTCTTGCCATTATTGTTAATTTTTATTCGGGATTTTGGCCTGCTTTTACTTTATATTTCCTTGCCTTAATTGCAATTGTAAGTCATTTTTTGTTTGGACCGATGAGGTTGATCCAGGGGTATATGGAAGATGGTGATATTGAAGGTGCACAAAAAATACTGGATTCCATTCGATTCCCCAATCTGCTGATAAAACCCGTTAGAAGCGTATATTATTTCCTGAAATCGAACCTTGCTTTGGTTAAACAGGACTTTGATACTGCCGAAACGCTGATGAAAAAAAGCCTTAACCTGGGTATGCCAATGAAAGAAACTGAGGGAGCAGCTTATTTTCAACTGGGTAGTATAGCTATGCAAAAGAGTAATATGAAACAGGCCGAGGAATATATTCGGAAAGCAATAAGAGCAGGCTTACCCGATAAAGAAAATACCGCCGCAGCATACCTGCAGATGTGCCAGATTTTCATCAATAAAAGAGAATTCCGGGCGGCAAAAGACTATTTTCGAAGGGCGAAAGAGCAGAAACCAACAACTGCCCAGGTCGTAGACCAGATAAAGCAAATTGAAAAATATATAAGCAGGATACCGGGTTAATTTTAGTACATATTTGTATAAAAAAAGCCGCATTATTTATTTTGCGGCTTTTTATAATAAAAGTAGCGCGCTTCATTCCAGTAGTAGGTGGCGTGCTTATCAAATGGTTTCAACGGCCGGTTTTATAGCCTACGCACTACTTATTTTATTAATTAAATGTATAGATTTTTATTAGCCTGACAATACTACAAAGTGGTTACTTGATTTGATGTTATAACTTTGTGTTTATTCTGATGATGGCTATTTTCTCATTAAGATGGTAACCCAATTTTGGATAATTACTGAAATAGAAATTAATGCTAAAAACAGTTTGTTCATTATCACAGAACACATTGTGTTTTAAAGAGAATACAGAGTTTTGCAAATAAATCAGAGTAATTATCAGTCAACACTACTTTAGGAGAACTTGGCAGAGAAAAGTACGATAAAGATATACTCAATCCTTACCGGTAAATTCAATTTTTATTATCACTCCCTATTTTAATAATTTCGCTTTCTGTTGTAAAACAAACCCTCTTATTTTCCACAAATTGTATTGAAAGATGAAGGCTAAAGTTTTAAAAATAAATTCCCGGGATAATGTATTGGTTGCCCTTGCAAATTTGAAGAAAGGTGAAGTGATATCACATAACGGAGACAGTTATACACTTGCTGATGATGTTGATGCCAAGCATAAGTTTTTTATCCATGATATGAAAGCAGGCGATTCTGTGTATATGTATGGTGTGCTGGTGGGTAAGACTCAGTTTGATGTGCCTAAAGCCGGCAGGATGACTACTGACAATACGAAACATGCGGCAGATCCATACTCGTATCGCGGTGTAAAATATGAATGGCATGCTCCCGATGTATCTAAGTTTGCAGGAAGAACTTTTAATGGTTACAAACGCAGTGATGGCAGAGTAGGTACAGCGAACTATTGGCTTTTTATCCCCACAGTCTTTTGTGAAAACCGTAACCTTGATGTAATCAGGGAGGCCTTACACAACGAATTGGGATATGCTGTAACGGATAAATATAAAACCTATACCAAATATCTTGTTGATGCATATAAAGAAGGACAGGGCCTTACCGGAGTGGATATAAGTAGCCTGCAACCTGATCCTAAACAACGAAGGGTATTCAAAAATGTAGATGGTATCAAGTTTTTGAACCACCAGGGTGGTTGTGGTGGCACCCGTCAGGATGCAGCTACATTAGGAAAATTGCTAGCGGCTTATTCCGATCACCCTAATGTGGGTGGTGTTACGGTATTGAGCCTGGGATGTCAAAACCTGCAGGTGCAGGATTATGTGAAATACCTGAAGGAACGAAACCCGTCATTTGATAAGCCCTTATACATTTATGAACAACAACAATCACAAAGTGAAGAGCAATTGATTGCAGAAGCTATTCGTAAAACTTTTGAAGGACTAGTTGAACTAAATAAAATGGAACGTTCGCCGGTACCGCTATCGGAGATGTGTGTGGGCGTAAAATGCGGTGGTAGTGATGGTTTTAGCGGTATATCGGCAAATCCTGCTGTAGGATATTGTGCAGATTTACTGGTAGGCTTAGGGGCTAAAGTATTATTGGCAGAGTTTCCTGAACTCTGTGGTGCAGAACAGGATTTGATTGACCGTTCGGTGGATGAAGCCACTGCCAATAAATTCATAACTTTAATGCGTAGTTATGATGAACTTGCACATAAAGTTGGATCTGGTTTTCATGCAAACCCATCGCCCGGAAATATCAAAGACGGGTTGATCACCGATGCTATCAAATCTACAGGTGCTGCCAAAAAGGGGGGAACTTCGCCAGTGGTTGATGTGCTGGACTATACGGAGAAAGTGAGAAAACCTGGACTGAACCTTGTTTGCACTCCTGGAAATGATGTGGAAGCTACCACTGGTAAAACTGCCTCAGGATCTACCCTGATATTGTTTACTACCGGTCTTGGTACGCCAACAGGCAACCCCATTTGCCCGACAATTAAAGTATCTACTAATTCTGCGCTTGCTAAAAGAATGAAAGACATTATTGATATTGATACCGGTGGAATCATTGAGGGAGAAAAAACCATTGAACAAATGGGAGAAGAAATACTGGAATATTGCATAAAAGCTGCAAGTGGCGAAGTGATACCTAAAGCGGTGCAATTGAACCAGGATGATTTTATTCCATGGAAGCGGGGGGTATCGTTGTAGAGTGATAAATGATAATTGGGAAGATGTGCAGGTTGCAGGGTTCTGAATACAGGGGAACGCACAACCTGAAACTCGTAACCCGATACTTGCAGTTTGCTATTCTTAAATTTAAAATTTCAAATCAGAAATCAATCCATGTTTACGCTCAACAACAAACTCGCAATTATTACTGGCGGTGGTAGTGGAATAGGAAAAGCAATTACATCTGTTTTTGCAAAACAGGGTGCACAAGTTTATGTGCTGGATATGGATGAGAAAGGCGGCAGCAATACTGTAAAGGAAATTGCGGACGGTGGCGGCAGCGCTGTTTTTTTGAAATGTAATGTTGCCAGCCAGGGTGATGTTAAACAGATAATAACAGGAATTGCGGAAAAACATGGCACGATAGATATATTGGTCAACAATGCCGGCATTGCTCATGTGGGGCAGGCGGACAATACTGCAGAAGAAGATTTTGACCGGGTAGTTTCTGTAAATATCAAAGGTGTCTATAACTGTCTGCATGAGGTTATTCCTTTTATGAAAGAAAAGGGAGGGGTAATACTTAATATGGCTTCAATTGCAGCTTTGGTTGGTATACCAGACAGATTCGTTTACTCTGCTGCTAAGGGGGCTGTAGCTGCCATGACATTATCGGTAGCTAAAGATTATATTAAATATAATATTCGATGTAATGCTATTTCTCCGGCAAGGGTGCATACTCCCTTTGTGGATGGGTTTATTTCAAAAAATTATGCAGGTAAAGAAGCAGAGATGTTTGAAAAATTATCCAAAACTCAACCTATCGGAAGGATGGCACGTCCTGAAGAAATTGCATATCTCGCCTTATACCTTTGTTCGGATGAAGCCTCTTTCATTACTGGCTGCGATTATCCGATTGATGGAGGATTTGTTAAATTGAATAATTGACGGAACCTCCGGCATATTACAAACAATTTTTTCCGGACGGCTTCGTTTGCACCCCAAATGGCGTAATATGAAGTTTGGTTTTTTCTGCATTATGATCTGTATTGGTACCATTTCCTGTACCAAGCAAAACGAAAACTCTAATGAGCCAAGCCTGGTACTTCGGATCAAATTTGACTCTACCCAGCAACGTCTTAATAATATAGGGCAGCCGGCTGAAATACCGGCAGGACATGCAGCACAAAACCCTTCTTTTAATACGATAAGCGTACACTATGTGGAACTTGCTCCTAATGCATCCACGGCATTGGGTGGTGGTGCAGTGCTTTACAGAGCGCCCGAAACAGAGAACGGTGGCGAAAAGGCGATAGATTTTGATAAATCAATATTTACGTCCAATAATGAAGTGTTTTTTGCTGCCCCGCTTAAATCCATACCTGCCGGCGAGTATGAGTGGTTCCGGGTTTCACTGGCCTACCAGAATTATGATGTACAATATCACTTAGATACCACAATAGCCGATATTACCATTAACGAAGATTTTAAAGGTACGATAGCGTCTTTTATTGGTTTCAATACTTTTATTCATTCTTATATGATCAGGAATCAGCAGATTCAGGTAGAAGGGGATAAAAAGCAGGGTTATTGGGGATTTGAAACTACGATTCATAGTGAAACCTATACTGCTACAGGACAATCTCCAGAAGGGGCAACCACCGTGGTTAACCCGATTTTCAATACATCTCCTATACCGGCAGGCTCATGTGTGGTTACTGCTGCATTTTTGCCGGGTAAACTTACTGTTACCGGCAATGAAAAGGAGAATATAATTGTAGAAGTATCACTGTCGGTCAATAAAAGTTTTGAATGGCAGGAAATCGTAAATAATGGTAAATGGGATCCTTTAAAGGGTGAACCCGTTGTGGATATGGGTATCAGGGGAATGAAGCCAACAATACAATAGCAACTCACCACTCATCCATTATTGACTGCATTTCACACATCTATTGTTTATCTTGTGTTAGAAGGATTAGATTATATGCCATTTTCTTACTCCACATTCAGCAACAGTGCAATATTATTAATGATAGCAATACTGGTAATAGTTCAGGTGGTAAAAAAATGGAGCAAAGGCTCTCATAAACCGCATTTGAAATAATTGCTGAGTCTTTGGTCTTTGTTAAGATATTTTGCAGGATGTTATTAATCGAAAAATAATGCTGCCGCCAGTCCGTCAGCGAATAGTTTTCCCTCGTTAGTAAGTTTAAGATGGTTGTCAACCCAAAAAATCCGGTTATTTAAGAATGGACTCGCAGCATTAAGTAATTGTCCGGCTTTAATTTTACCATATTTTTTTTCAATTTTCTCAATGTCAATCCCTTCAATAGTCCTAAGCGAAGTCATTATGTATTCATTAAGTTGTTGGGCAGGGTTTAATATTTCGGATTCTGTTGGAATAGTTCCTTCCCTGATGGATTTTAAATAAGTAGCGTTATTGGCGATATTCCAGCTTCTGGTATCAGTTCCGTTGAATGAATGAGCAGAAGGACCAAACCCATAATAGGGCTTACCTTGCCAGTATGAAGTATTATGCCGGCTTCTATTGCCGGGTAAAGAAAAGTTGGAGATTTCGTAATGCTCATAACCGGCTTTGTGCATCCAGGTGATTAATTGTTGAAATTGCCTTGCCTGTTGTTCCGGATCTATATCCTGCATTTTATGTGTACTGATGTGGTACTGCAATGCAGTTTTGGGCTCTACAGTAAGAGCATAGCAACTAATATGCGGAACTCCAAGTTTAATTACTTTTTGAACGTTCCATTGCCAGTGATTGTCTGGTAGTGTGGGGGTACCATAAATGAGATCAATACTCAAGTTATTAAAACCTGTGTCCTGTGCCAGGGGTATACAAAACAATGCCTGTTCTGCATTATGCCCTCTGTTCATCCAGGCAAGGTCTTCTGCAAAAAACGACTGTATTCCTATACTCAGCCGGTTAATACCCAACCGCTTCCATGATTGTAGTTTAAGAGCAGAAATATCGTCCGGGTTCGCTTCTAATGTAATTTCAGCATTTGCTGCAATCTTAAATTTTGTTTGTAAAGAGGAGAAAATAGCAGATAGTTCATTTTCATTAAGCAAGCTGGGGGTACCGCCACCAAAGTAAATAGTTTCAATTACCTCATTGTTTGCAAATGGACGTGTTAAAGATACCTCCTTCAATAAAGCTTCAATTAAATCGTTTTTGAGTGTCTGTGTGGTAGAAAAATGGAAATTGCAGTATAAGCATGCCTGTTTGCAAAAAGGGATATGTATATAAATGCCTGCCAAATGCTGTATGATTTTTGATTTACGATTTATGCCTTTAGTTTTGTTTACAATGAGCCGGCTGCGTTGTTTTACAGGGTTGTTTTTCTTGCTGATGCTTTCTTTGACAGGGGGCGCCCAGCAAAAGTATATGCTCAGCTATTTTTTTATTGACAAAGATACCGCCTTCACTGCTGATATTCTCCGGCTTGAAAATTCTTTTGACGGCATTGAGAACTGCCGGGCTTATCTTGATAAAGCAATTCCGGAGTTGCGAATCAAAGGGTATATTGCTGCTTCGCTCGACAGTTCAGTTTTTAAAAAAAATACTGCTGAAGCATGGATATATTTGGGTCAGCAATACAGATGGATTAAGTTGAATACAGACAACGCAGATAAAACAATGCTTGATGGTATAGGTTGGAATGAAAAAAGTTTTAATCATTCACTTCTGGATTTTGATCGGTTAAAGTATTGGCAGGAAAGAATGCTGAGCTATTATGAAAGTAATGGGTATCCGTTCGCCAAAATTACTGTTGACAGTCTTTCTATAAATCAGAATGCGCTAACGGCTCTTCTTAAAACTGATAAAGGGCCAGAATACAGAATAGACAGTATCAGAGTGTTTGGAAAAGCCAAAATTTCAAATTATTTTTTACAGCGTTACCTGGGTTTTGAAAATGGTTCTTTGTACAGTAAAGACAGACTGCAGTTGATAAGTAAAAAACTTATGGAGTTGCCATATCTTAAAGAAATCAAAACCTGGGATATGACTATGAATGGCACAGGCTCTGTGCTAAATCTTTATATTGATCCTAAAAAAAGCAGTCAGATTGATGTACTTATTGGTTTTTTACCGGCAACCAATATGCCGGGAAGGACTAAACTACAGCTTACGGGAGAAGCCAATATCAATCTTAAGAATGCATTAGGTGCAGGCGAAACCATAGGTGTGAACTGGCAACAAATACAAGTAAAGTCGCCACGTTTGCATTTGCATTATAATCACCCTTATTTGTTTAATACACCTTTTGGCATTGATTTTAATTTTGATCTTTTAAAAAAGGATTCTTCCTATTTGAATATTAATGCAAGATTTGGAGTACAATATATTTCTACCGGAAAACAAAGTGCCACTGTTTTTATACAAAACATGTCTACCAATGTATTGCCATCAGGTATAGATACTGCTTCTGTAAAACTATCTAAAAAGCTGCCTGCATATATTGATGCAGGTACTACCAACCTTGGAGTTCGTTATCTATACAATAATACTGATTACAGGTTTAGTCCCAGACGGGGCAATGAAAGTGATCTTACTTTTTCTGTCGGACTGCGCAATATCAAACCCAATTCAGTAATAACCAATATGAAACAGGACGCTTTAGGTAATAGTTTTGACTATGCATCGTTGTATGATAGCCTGAAAAAAAGAACGTATATGATAAGAATGATTGCTTCGGCCGCCCACTATTTTAAAATGGGGAAACAATCAGTAATTAAAACACAGTTGAATGCAGGAGGAATATTTACACGGAATATTTTTCAAAATGAAATGTTTCAAATAGGCGGGTACAAATTATTGCGTGGCTTTGATGAAGAAAGTATATATGCGGGTAGCTATGCTGTGTTGACAGCTGAGTACAGGGTTTTCATCGGACTTAATTCATATTTTTTTGGGTTCACAGATGGAGGATGGGCTGGTAATAAATCTTATGGAGCTGCAAATGCACAATCCCACACCTATCTTGGATTTGGTATAGGAATGGCATTTGAAACGAAAGCGGGCATTTTCAATTTGAGCTATGCTGTTGGAAAAAGAGAGGATATGCCATTAAATTTCAGGCAGGCTAAAATACATTTTGGTTTAATAAGCTTGTTTTAGTCCAAAACTATTTGGGCAAACTGTGCTGATTAAAATATTTTTGCAAATTATATAAACAATAAAACGTTTGGCAAGGATAATTGGGGCATTATTGATTGTGCAGTTTATGCTGTTGAACGGCGTGTACGCACAGGTTGATTCTACTGTGCCCAAAATACAGGCAGAGCTCCCTCCTGTGGATAGTACAGTTATTATACCCCCACCTAAAATCAAAAAGAAAGCTGCAGAACCTGTATCTCCGGTAAATATTAAAAATGATACGGTGCAATCCAAAAATAGTGTTGATACAGCTTCGATAGTTGCAGTTACTAAGGATACTATACCAAAGCAGCAAGCTTTAATTCCTGCTTATGACAAATATGTTAGGCGCCAGATGGAGAAACATCCTTTTTTTGATGTAAGGACAGGCATCATCACTTTACCGGTTGAAATATATAGTCCCAAAAATAAGGATGGACTGTTTTATATAATGTGCGGTGCATTACTTTTCCTTGGAATCCTGCGTGTTGGTTTCCCCAAATACTTCAATGATTTGTTCAGTGTTTTCTGGAGAACGGCCATGAGGCAGAAGCATATCAGAGACCAACTTCAGCAGGCAGGAATGACTACATTATTATTTAATATGTTTTTTGTATTGAGCATGGCAATATTTGCTTACCTGATGGTAGAGTATATCAAAGGAGGTATTGCAAAACCCTGGCTTTTATTTTCCATCTGTTTTGTAAGTGTAGCCTTTATTTATAGTTTTAAATATTTTATTCTCAAATTGACGGGTTGGATGTTTGGTCAGGAGGAAGCTTTAGATACCTATACTTTTGTAGTTTTTTTAGTGAATAAAGTGCTTTCAATAATCATAATTCCATTCAGCCTTATTTTAGCTTTTTCTGAACGTAGTTTTCAGCAGATTGCTTTTATCATCTCCATCGTAGTCATCATATTTCTACTTGTTTATCGTTTTATTGTTGGTTATGCAGGTATCCGCAATGAATTAAAAATTAATGCATTGCATTTGTTTTTGTACTTTTGCGGTTTTGAAATTATTCCGGTGATGTTGATTTACAGGGTGTTGGTGGATTTGTTTGCCAGAAGTTCGTAACTTTGTAACCTCATTGCCCTACAAAAATAAACATATAGTAAACCAGGAAACAATGGGAGGAAACAGTTCTGCTATGTCTATTAAAAAGGTACTGATTACTCAACCGCGCCCGGATTCTGACAAATCTCCATATTTCGAGCTTGCCAGGAAGCATAGTGTGCTTCTTGAGTTTTGTCCTTTTATTAAACTGGAAGGCATTTCTGCAAAGGATTTCAGAAAACAAAAAATTGATATCACACAATATACTGCTGTTATATTTACCAGCAGGCATAGCATAGATCATTTTTTCCGGATTTGTGAAGAATTGAAAATATCAATATCCCAGGATACCAAATATTTCTGTATCACAGAATCGGTTGCATTATATCTTCAAAAGTTTATTCTCTACCGGAAGCGTAAAGTATTTTATGGCGCTGACGGCAGCAATAAGAGCCTCTTCGATGTAATAACCAAACATAAAGAGAATGAAAAATTTCTTTATCCATGTTCCGAAAACCAACAGGATAATGAGATAGTCAATTGGCTTAAAAATAATAAATGCGAGTTTGTAACTCCATTTATGTACAGAACCATTAGTAATGACGTGAAACAAGTACTGACAAAAGATGAGTTTGACGTCATTTGCTTTTTTACACCCAGCGGAGTGAGGAGTTTGCTTGAAAATTTCCCAAAATACAAGCAAAATGGGACTAGAATTGGAGCATTTGGATTTAATACCTTCAAGGCTGTGGAGGAGGCGGGGCTTACACTGCATATTAAAGCTCCGGCTCCTGAACTTCCTTCCATGGTTGCCGCTCTTGAAAAATTTCTTTCGGATCAGAAAAAATAATTTTCTGCGATCTTCGTGGAATGAATACAAATAATCTTGTCAATGAGACAAGTCCTTATTTACTTCAGCATGCCCATAATCCCGTAGAATGGTATCCATGGAGTGAGGAAGCTTTGCATCGTGCAGTGCAGGAAGATAAGCCTATCCTTGTCAGCATTGGTTATGCAGCCTGTCATTGGTGTCATGTGATGGAAAAAGAAAGTTTTGAGGATAAGGCTACTGCAACATTCATGAATGATCATTTTATCAATATCAAAATTGATAGAGAAGAGCGACCCGACCTTGATCATATTTATATGAATGCGGTTCAGGTTATGACCGGAAGTGGCGGATGGCCGCTCAATGTTTTTCTTACTCCGGGCAAAAAGCCATTTTACGGGGGCACTTATTATCCACCTTTTCCTGCATATAACAGACCATCCTGGATGCAGGTATTGCAGACAGTTGCTGATGCATTTCAAAATAAACGCCAGGATATAGAAAGTCAGTCCGAAGATCTTACCTATCATTTATTGAAGTCACAAGAGTCGGGCATTACCAGACCCGGCACCACCGGATTTTTAAAACTTAACAGCAGTGAGATTGAAAAGACATTTCAAAATATTATGCAAACTGCCGATACTGAGTGGGGCGGTTTTGGAAATGCACCTAAGTTTTTGCAAACATTTACAATATCATTCCTTTTTAGATACTATCATTTCACCGGAGTAAGAGCTGCATTGGATCAGGCATTGCTTAGCCTCAACTGTATGATCCGGGGTGGAATCTATGATCAGTTGGAAGGAGGTATTTCCAGGTATTCAACCGACCGGGAATGGTTGGTGCCTCATTTTGAAAAAATGCTTTATGATAACGCATTGTTTATTTCCACATTGACAGAAGCATATCAAATTACCGGAGAAAAATTATATGCGGATACAGTCAGGAAAACATTTGATTTTTTATTGGGTAAAATGCTCAGTAGTGAAAACGGTTTTTGTTCTGCGATAGATGCAGATAGTGAAGGGGAAGAAGGTAAGTATTATATATGGAGTAAAAAGGAAGTAGATGAAGCCTTGGGAGAAGAAAGTAATTTATTTTGCAAATATTATAATGTGACATCTGACGGGAACTGGGAGGGAAACAATATTCTGCATATATTAAAACCTGCCGGGATTTTTGCTGCATCACATCAAATTGATATCCATCATTTTGAAAACCTGCTTTATTGCTGGCAGTCAAAGCTTTATACAATAAGGGAGCGCCGGAAACTTCCACATATGGATGATAAAATTATATTGGGATGGAATGCACTGATGAATACTGCATGTTCCAAGGCTTATGCAGCATTAGGCGATGAACAGTACCGGAAACTGGCGATAAAGAATATGGACTTTCTGATGAATGTTTTTTGCGGTAATAAGAATTGTTCAGAAATGTTCCATACTTATAAATCTAAACAACCCAGATATCCGGCATTTCTTGACGACTATGCGTTTCTTATCCAGGCGCTTATTCACCTGCAGGAAATTACCGGCAACCAGGATTATCTTCAAACCGCAAAATCCCTGGCTGAGTATGTTGAAACTAATTTTTCAGATAATGAGCATCGTTTCTTTTTTTATACTCATAGCAACCAAAAAGATGTTATAGTTCGTACAAAAGAGGTATATGACGGCGCTACTCCATCGGGCAATTCAATAATGGCTTGGAATTTGTATTATCTGTCAACTGTTTTTGATATAAACAAATGGAAAAAGAGGAGCATTGAAATGGTGGAGGCAATACAAAGCATGGCAATAAAATATCCTGCCTCATTTGGAATGTGGGCTTGTTGTATGACGGACCATTTTTACGGTATTAATGAACTTGCGGTTGTTGGAGATAATTATAAAAAGGTAACTACTTCGGTATTAAAGCATTATATACCCAATAAGGTCATTCAATCCTCAGCGGGTAACAATATAGGCTTCCCATTGTTGTCAAACAGGTTTAAAGATAGAAGTACATTAATCTACCGGTGTCGTGAATATAGTTGTCAAAAACCCATAGAAAACGCAAATGAATTTATACAACTCATTGAAAAGGAGCGTGAAGATAAAAAAGGGAAAGCACAATAACTTATAACGCTACCCGTTTATATATCCTGTGTTAAATCTTAATTTTGATCTGTACGCTAAAAAATATATAATATTTATTAGGCAGAAAATTTAAATTAATATTTCATCTATATTTGTCCAAATACCCTTTAAGCTATTTTTATGAAAGTGAAAAGCCTCTCTATCAACATCGGTGTCATTGCACTTATGGCCGTTGTGTTTGCAAGTTGCGGCAAGTCTAAATCCTCTAAAGGCTTACCCAAAGATGGTCAGTTGCATGGAGTTGCGCCTGGAGGAAAGTATATTCTTCCCAAGCCTCCTGGCATGGTGTATATTCCACAGGGCACATTCCACATGGGACCCAGCGATGAAGATATTAATTATGCGTTTACCGCCCGTAACCGTCAAATTACCATTAGTGGTTTCTGGATGGACGAAACCGAAATTACCAACAATGAATACCGTCAATTTGTAAACTGGGTTAGAGATTCTATAGCTGGTGAAAAATTAGGTTATAAATCAAAGGATGGGAATAGCCTTGACTGGAAAAAGATTCAGGCCATAAAATGGGGTGATCCTAAAACTATTGAGCAGTTAGATGCCATGATAGTTTCTCCGGACAATCGCATCTTTGGAAAAAAAGAATTGGATGCTGCTAAACTAATTTATCATTCTGAAACATTCAACTATAAAGACGCTGCCAGAAAGGAAAATGCCTCTCAGCCTCGTTCTAAATACATTGAAAAGAAAGATATTCCTGTTTATCCGGATACTTTGGTGTGGATAAGAGATTTCTCTTACTCCTATAATGAACCAATGTCGAAACGATATTTCTCTCACCCTGCTTTTGGCAACTATCCTGTAGTGGGTGTAAACTGGAAACAAGCGGTTGCTTTTTGCGAATGGAGAACTAAATATCTTAACTCGTTCCTGGAGTCTCAAAAAAGAGTACAGGAGTCTGATTTCAGACTGCCAACTGAGGCTGAGTGGGAATATGCAGCACGTGGTGGTCGTTCGCAGGCCCCATACCCATGGGGGGGGTATTACCTGAGAAACAGGAAGGGATGTTTGCTGGCTAACTTCAAACCCGGACGCGGAAACTATGCTGAAGATGGCGGATTATACCCTGTACGGGCAGATGCTTATTGGCCTAATGATTTTGGATTATACAATATGGCAGGAAATGTTGCAGAATGGACTTCATCATTTTATTATGAAGGCGCTTACAATTTCCAGCATGATATGAATCCCGATATTCGCTGGAATGCAAAGGACAGCGATCCTCCGCGTATGAAACGCAAAGTTATACGAGGCGGTAGCTGGAAGGATGTTGGATATTACCTTCAGACAAGCACACGTACTTATGAGTACCAGGATACGGCTAAGTCATACATCGGCTTCAGATGTGTTATAGATCTTCCGCCATCCGCCAAACGCAGCAGATAATGCGTAACCAACAATCAAATCAACCGCTATCATTTAAGCTCATTGTTGAACAGAAAGTATTTTGTAAAAATAAATCTAAAACTTATTATGCTTTGTGAAGTGACTCACTTGACATTGTATGATCATTACCTTTTGAAATCTAAAAACAGAAAAACCCTTTAAAAACAAAAATTCTCTTTTTATGGCAGGCACAAACAAAACAACCGAAAAATTAGTTAACGTATTTGTGTGCGTAGGCGCAGCAGTCGTTATTTTTGGAGCATGGGCAAAAATTTTGCATAAGCCCATAGCTGATATGATGCTTACAGTTGGTCTCTTAACTGAAGCGGTTATATTTTTAGTTTACGCATTTTTACCTCCTCCCGGTGGTGAGATGAAAGAAATTGCAGAATCACTGAAAGGAAGTACTGGTGTTTCCGGTGGTAATCCGGCATTAGCTTCTATGGATAAAATGTTGCAGGATGCAGCAATAAATCCTGCTAATCTTCAGCGTTTGAGCGACAATTTCAGCAAATTCGGGCTGACAGTAGAAAAGATGTCTGATATCGCTGATATTACATCTGCAACCGGGGAATATACTTCAAAAACAAAAGCTGCTACGCAGGCTTTAGAGCAGGTTAAGGATGCATATCTTGGTGCTGCCAATACTGCTAAGAGCTTTAATGAAGCTGCCGGATCTACAAAAGAATTTCACGGACAGATACAAACACTCACTAAGAATTTATCATCTTTAAATACTATTTACGAATTGGAATTGCAGGACACCAACAACCATTTGAAAGCGATGAATGGATTCTATAGTAATCTTGTTCAGGCTTCTCAAACAATGCAGGGAAGTGTGGAAGACGCTAAGAAAACCCAGGAACAAATCAGCCTTTTGGCAAAAAATCTGGGTAGCCTTAATAATGTATATGGTAACATGCTGGCTGCAATGCAGGGCAGGTAAAATTTAAAATAATTAGATTATTACCCACCTATTAACCCTTAATTCGTAAAAAATAAATCCTGAAAAATCATGGCACTACCTAAAGAGCCACGGCAAAAGATGATTAATATGATGTATTTGGTGCTTACAGCCTTGCTTGCACTAAATGTGTCTGCCGAAATTATCAATGCCTTTAAAACAGTAAATACCAGCCTGAATAAGTCCAATAGCACGCTTTCTGCGGCTTCCGGAGAAATATATTCAGCATTTCAGACCAGCCTTGAAGACCCAAAGACCCGCGAAAAAGCGGCAATTTGGAAACCTAAGGCCGATCAGATAAAAGAGTTATCAGATAAAGTGTCAACTTATATTGATAATTTGAAAGATAAACTCAAAAGAGAAAGTGGATATAATCCTGAAAAAGGTGATACCTCATTTAAGGTTGAAAACCTTGATGCAGCAACCCGCCTTATGGGTACAGGCACCGACGGGGAAGGAGAAAAACTTCGCCTTGCTCTGGAAGAATACAAAAAAAATGTATTGGCGGTTGATCCCGAAATAGCAAAAGAATTTGATCATAGTCTGCCTATAAATACTGACAAACCTGTATCTGAAGCAGGAAATACTAATCAAAGTTGGTCTGCAGCTTATTTTCACATGACACCCACTATTGCGGCTTTAACAATTCTTAGCAAATTTCAAAATGATGTTAAGAATACCGAAAATAAAGTGGCTTCTTTCTGCTTCAAAAAGATTGGCGATGTAAAAGTAATCTATGATAAGTTTGAGCCGATGGTTGGAACAAATTCCACATACCTGATGCCTGGTGAGAACCTGGAATTAAAAGCTGGGTTGGGAGCGTTCAATGCAAGTGTTAAGCCAAAGGTATTTGTAAACGGAAGCCCCGTCCCTGTTGGTGAAAATGGTGTGGCAGAATTAAAAATGCCTGCTGGTGGTTCCGGGGCACATAGTTTAAAAGTAGATGTAAAATACCCTGATCCTAATACCGGCGAAGAAAAGACTATCAGTAAAACTATTGATTATACCGTAGGACAACCTTCAGGTGTTGCAGTGATGGCAGACAAAATGAATGTTCTTTATGTTGGGGTTGATAATCCATTGACAATTACTGCGGGAGCCGGTAGCGAAAAAGTGAGTGCTTCTATTAATAATGGTAGTGTTAGTAAGGCAGGTGGTGCGAAATATATTGCTAAACCAAAAGAACCGGGTACTGCTGATGTTAATGTAATTGTGGATGGTAAGTCGGCCGGTAAGGTATCTTTCCGGGTGAAATATTTACCTCCTCCTACCGCAATGGTGGGTAACCTTGAGATGGGACAGGTATCTTCAGCACAATTTAAAGCAATGGGTGGGGTAAGAGCAGTGTTGCAAAATTCTGAGTTTGAAGCACTGTATGAAGTATTGAGTTATACTATTGCTGACCTGGGCGCTCCAGATTATAACCCCGTGGCTAATAATGGCGCACGCTGGGCTGGAAATGCAGCATCTGTTGTGAGTAATTTGAAACCTGGTAAAGGAGTATATATAGATAATATCAAGGCCCGTGGACCTGATGGAAGAACCATTACTCTGAAACCATTGTCATATATCTTAAGATAAAAGTTTTTATACCGTTCTATTTAGATTCAAACATTTTTTATCATGAAATGGAAATTCGCGAAATATGCTTTACTGGTAGCTGCTTTTGGAATGGCAGTGAGTGTATCTGATGCTCAAACAAGAAAAAAGAGTACAAGAAAGACTACAGCAACCAAGAAAAAAACTACTACCAAAAAGACACAGGCTAATGTGGCGGACCAGAATCTTAATGTAGCTAAACAGGATACCCTGGTGGTTAAAGCAACACCTAAGGATCCTATAAAAATGGATACAATAAGAAAATCACTTCGCAATGATAATGCGGTAGAGTTAAACCTGGTAAGAGACCGTACACCATTACCTTATGAATATATTCGCGAAGACGATGCAGTATACAGGGAAAAAGTTTGGAGAGAAATTGATATCAGGGAAAAGATGAACCTTCCTTTCAGGTATAAGGCCGATGAAGATAATGGTAACCAGCGGTTTATTGCTATCCTACTCAATACAATTAAAAGTGGAGAGGTAACAGCTTTTGACGCTTCTATAGATGATCGGTTTACTTCACCTATGACTCTTGATCAAATAGGTTCCAAACTTGCAGGATCATGTGATACTGTAATGGTACCTGATCTGGAGAAAGATCCTACTTTATCTAAGGGAATTATGAAGGAGTCTGTAGTATGCGAAGAATTTAATATGGATGATATTACCAAGTTCAGAATAAAAGAAGAATGGGTTTTTGATAAAGAATCCAGCAGAATGTATGTAAGGATTCTTGGTATAGCACCAGTGAAAACTTATTTTGATAAGGTTACTGGTAAAGAAATCGGTTCTGCTCCTATTTTCTGGGTATATTATCCTGATATGCGCCCGGCACTTGCTAAATACGAAGTTTATAATGGCAAAAACTTTGGTGCAAGAATGAGTTGGGAAGAATTGTTTGAGACTCGCATGTTTGGCAGCTATATTGTGAAATCTACTTTAGAGAATCCATATGATTATTATCTGAAACAGTATATTAATGATCCTATTCTTAGGTTACTGGAAGGAGAAAATATCAAAGACGAGATATTTAACTACGAGCAGGATCTTTGGTCATATTAGATAAAGATATTATTGACATGTAAAAGAGCAATGAGCAATCATTGCTCTTTTTGCGTGTTATATACAGGGTTCTCAACTACCAAAAATACCCACATTCAGGTATTGCTATGTGAGTTGGCTACATTATCTTTACCCCGGTTTTTCATAGGATATTGGATTTTAAAAACGGGGCTGGATATCTATCCTGGCCCCTTTTTTATATCCCCGGATAGTTAGTTAACCGGATTCTTACCAAAATAAGTCATTAAAATTTTTGCTTTCGATTGCCCCACCAGTTTAGTAATTATATCTTCCGGCGCAGAACGGATTCTCTTGACGGATTTAAATTCCTTTAATAAAATATCTGAAGTTGATTTTCCGATACCGGGTATTGACTCCAATTCGTTTTTAAAAGTCCCCTTGCTTCTTTTTTGACGATGAAAAGTGATGCCAAAACGATGTACTTCATCTCTGATCTGTCTCAGTAACTTTAGACTGTCACTGTCCCAGGGAAGTTTCACAGATTGCTTATCACCACTGAAAAAAATCTCTTCTTCATTCTTGGCAAGTCCAATAAGAGTCATTTTCCCAGTGAGCCCAAGTTCATTTATCGCTTCAATGGCAGCCCCAAGCTGACCTTTTCCGCCATCAATTACTACCAATTGCGGCAAGGGCTTTTCTTCAACTGATAATCGTTTATACCTGCGAAATACCGCTTCTTTCATGGTAGCGAAATCGTTAATACCTTCTACAGATTTCACATTAAAATGTCTATAGTCTGATTTGCTTGGAATCCCCATTTTAAAACATACCATTGCCGATACCGGAAAACTACCCTGAAAATTAGAATTGTCGAAGCATTCTATGTGTAAAGGTTGTTCTGTAAGATTCAGGTCTTTCTTCAATTGGTCCAATACTTTTTCTTTTTCTGCAGCAGATTTCCCATCCAATTGCAACATCTTTCGTTTTCTCAACTCTTCCTTGAAATAGTTGACATTTTTTTCAGAAAGTTCCAGTAGCTTTTTTTTGTCTCCTGCTTTGGGTACTGTTACAGTTATGTGTGTTTGCGGGAAATAGACAGGAAAGGGTAAAACAATTTCATTTGCAGTACTGTTAAAAGTCTCCCGGATAGTTGCTATGCCAAATTCCATGATCTCTTCAGCTGTTTCTTCCAGCTTCTTTTCAAAGGTCATGGTATGTGTCTGTACGATCATACCATTTTGCACCATCAGGTAATTTATATAAGCAATATCTCCTTCCTGCAAAATAGAAAAAACGTCTACATCACCAACAGTGCTGTTGATAATCGAAGATTTAGCCTGGTAATCCTGGAGGTGTTCAATCTTCTTCCTGTATAGTTCTGCTTTTTCAAATTCCATATTTTCGGCAAACTCTTTCATCATTTCTCTGAAACTTGTTAGAACAGGTGAAAGGTTCCCTTTTAAAAGATTTTTTATTTGCGTAAGCCCCTCGTGGTAATCTTCTGAGGTTTGCAATCCTTCACAAGGTCCTTTGCAATTACCAAGATGATATTCAAGACATACTTTAAACTTTTTCTTCTGAATGTTTTGAGGGGTAAGATTTAATTTGCAGGTGCGAATAGTAATATTTTGACGGATAAAGTCTAAGAGTTCTCTTACTTTCCCTACGGAAGTAAAGGGTCCTAAATATTCGGAACCATCATTGATTTTTTGTCGGGTAAGGAAAATTCTGGGAAAATTTTCGTTCTTGATTACAATATAAGGATAGGTTTTATCATCCTTAAGATTGATATTATATTTAGGCTGAAATTGTTTAATCAGATTATTCTCCAGCAAAAAAGCATCCTGTTCTGAATTTACAATAGTAAACTCTATATGCCTGATTCTTTGAACTAATTCATGTGTTTTGTAATTCGTAAATCCCTTGTTGAAATAAGAGCTGACTCTTTTACGTAGGTTTTTAGCCTTCCCTACGTACAACAACTCATGCTTATCATTATAATACTTATAGATGCCAGGTTGTACAGGTATCGTGTGGGCTATTTGCTGAAAATCTTCCGTAGTCATAATTCACTCAACGCAAATTTACTCGATTTAAAGAAATCAGTTGTAATGTTTAATTGGATTACATCATTCAAAATACTGTCATTCCAAATATGAGCTGAAATATTGTTGGGTAACGTTTGAAACAGGATATACCATTTTATTTAGGATGCTTACCTTAAATAATGTTGTAAGCGAATCTCTGGTTATATTTGACAAGAGAGTTAAATATTACATGTTTCAAAATTGAAAAAATAAAACGTGAGTAAAATCTTCTGCTTATCACTGTTGCTATTGTTGTCACATACAACTAAAGCACAAAGTATATTACTAACTCAAGATGGCAAATCACCCTACACTATAATTGTACCTCAAAAACCTACGCTTATAGATATACAGGCAGCCAAGGTTTTTCAGGATTATATCAACCGTATTTCAGGGGCAACCCTCCCTATTGTGAGTGATCAGCAAAAACAGTCTGCTCATGAGGTGTGGATAGGAAAAGTAAACAGAAAGGAAGCACAGAATATCAATTACGAAGATTTAGGAGCAGATGGTTTATTCATTAAAACTATTGGTCAGTATTTATGGATTACGGGAGGCGGCAAAAAGGGTGTTTTAAATGCTGTATACACATTTTTAGAAGATCACCTGAATTGCAGAAAATACACTTCAGCAATCACCTATATACCTCAGCAAAAAAGTATCCGGTTGAATACCATCAATGATAAGCAATTGCCAGCTTTTACTTTCAGAGAAACTTTTTATAATGATGTATATGACCCCGAATTTATGGATTGGCACAAGCTGCATTCATTTGAAGGAAGAGGTGGTGATAAAAGCCAGTGGGGTTATTGGGTACATACTTTTCAAAGTTTACTCAATCCGGGAGAATACAGTAAAACACATCCGGAATATTTCAGTTTTTACAATGGGCAGCGACATCCCGGCCTAATACCTAACTGGGATAATACCGGTTTTCAACCAGAGGCGCAATTGTGTTTAACCAATCCTGATGTGCTTGAAATAGTATGCAGAAACCTAAAAACTGCTATAGACAAAAAACCAGAGGCTCTGTACTGGTCGGTGAGCCAGAATGATAATGTGAACTATTGCCGCTGTGAAAAATGTGCGGCTTTAGATAAGCAGTATGCAGCATTTACACCGGAACAAAAAATGTATTCTACTCATGGCGGCGAAAAATACCCTGCATTAGGAATGGGCTCATTGCTCAGCTTTGTGAATAAGGTGGCAGAACGATTTCCGGATAAAATTATATCCACGCTGGCCTATCAATATACGCGTGTACCGCCCAGTGGCATTGTCCCCCGGAATAATGTAAATATTATGTTATGCAGTATTGAAAGTTCGCGCAATGAAACATTGGAGGTAGGTGATACTTCTTTTGCCTCCGATTTAAAAGGTTGGGGGAAAATTACTAATAATATTTTAGTGTGGGATTATACTATCCGCTTTTCCAACCTGCTTGCGCCATTCCCCAACCTGCGGATATTGCAACCCAATATGCAATTTTTTCGTAAGAACAATGTGTCAGCATTATTTGAACAGGGCAACATACAAAGTGGCGGCGAGATGGCGCCGCTAAGGGCATATCTTATTACGAAAATGTTATGGAATCCTGATATTGATATTCAAAAAACACAGGATGAATTTTTAAAAATTTACTATGGTTCAGCTGCAGAATATGTGAAACAATATATTAAACTATTACACGATAACAACCAGTCAGGCAAAGGCATTAAACTATCTATTTTTGGATCACCTTCGGAGGATAAAGAAACTATATTATCAGCTTCACTTATAACACAGTACAACAAAATTTTTGATGAAGCAGAAAAATCAGTAAAGCATTTCCCGGAATTATTGGATCGGGTCAAATCAGCAAGGTTGCCGGTGTACTACGCCATACTTGAAATTGCCCGTAACGAAAAAACTGGTGATAGGGGCGCATTTACAACTGGAGAAAACGGAATTTTGATACCCAATCCTAAAATCGTTAATATCCTGTACGAATTCGCATATCATTGTATAAAAACCAAAGTCTCGCGTTTATCTGAGTGGCATACTACACCAAAAGAATATCTTGAAAAGTATCTGGAGTTTTTGGCACGGCCTTAAAAAATATCACCCAAGATTCTCTTTCATAAGTTAGGACATAGTATAGTTATATCCTTGATAAGCTTTCTCATCACATTATATAGTGTAATACTTGTAAAAAATGACTGCGTAGCGGTTCCCTGCCTCCGAAAATTCAATAATTTGTCCTCATTCCGGTTTCTTCAAATTTTTATCCAATCCGTAAGCTTTCTCGAAATATGATTTTGCCTCTTCTTTATTTCCCAGCGCTTCCTCACATTTCCCGGCATTAAAATAACCTTCGGCAAAAGTATTACTCACCTGAATGGTTTGTTCAAACACGGCCAATGCTGCCTTATAATCTTGTTGATCGTATAGTAATAATCCTTTCTCAATATAGGCATCCAAAAAAGTATAATCACTCTTTATGCATTCATCAAAACAGGCAATCGCCTTTGCTTTATCATTTATATTGGAGTAGTATAAACCTTGAATAAACTTAGCCTGCGAAGCAATACGCGGGTCGGGTGCCATTCTTAGGATTTTATTTGTAGCGGCAATTGCATTGCTGTCAGACCTGGCTGCATATACCGATGCAATATCCAGTTGCGGTTCCATAAACATCGGCTCTCTCTGAACGGATGTCTGCATAGACGACATAGCAGCAGCGGTATCACCGTGTTGCAACTGAATGGCGCCGCGCCGGTACCAGAAAACAGGGTTGGCACTATCGCCCTTTAGTAGCGTATCGTTTTGCGCCAGGGCATCAGCATACAAATTATTCTTCAGTAGTTCATTCATCAACTGGTAGCGTAGACCCACAGAATCAGGACGGGCTGCCAACTGTTTTTGAAGCAGTAATAATTCAGCAATTTGAACCGGTGCTTTATCGGTTTTATCAGCATCGCCATTGCATGATAGAAGTAATATAGTTATAGCAGCAACAAAACCCGGTATGTTATATTTAGACATAATGTTGTTGATAGCAGGAGCTGATTTTGGTAGAATGTGATTTATAAAACCATTAAGAAGTTAAGATATATTAAGGCTTTTTCTTAAAGTCTCTTAATTCTCTATTGGTTATTTATGAATACTATTAATGTTTACGAAAAATACTTAACAGGCATCATCTCACAATTCGTGTTTCACTTCTTACGCTAACATTTGCTGCTCCTCGTATTGCATATATTTTTCAATAGCTGTATCATATTTTTCCTTCCATTGCCCAATATCACCCCATGACGCACCATCAACCATCACCTCACCATCCGTAACCTCACCCACTTTGGTAAATGGCACACCACTTTCCTTCACGATCTTTTCAAACGCCGCAATATTATCTGCACTTACGCTCACCGCTACACGGCTCTGTGATTCACCAAACCAAAACGCATCAGCTCTTACTTTAGCTGACGTAGTTGCTATAAACCCTAACTCCCGGTTAAAACCGCTTTCACAAAGTGTAACAAACAAGCCGCCTTCACTCAGGTCATGCGCGGAAACAATCACCTTGCTGCCGATCAACTTACTAACGGTCTGCTGTAAACGATACTCCTCTTCGAGATCAAAATGCGGCACAGGAGAATATTCCACCTTGTGCAGCTTATGTATGTACTCAGACGAATTGATATCATCATTCACTTCACCCAATAAGTATATAGCATCACCCGCCTGCTTGAAATCAAGCGTCATCTTCGTATCAATATCTTCCAGCAAGCCCACCATACCAATTGTCGGGGTAGGGTATACAGCTCCATCCGGACTTTGATTATAAAAGCTCACGTTACCACCCGTAACCGGCGTGTCGAATTTCCGGCAGGCTTCACCCATACCTTTTATTGCATGTACAAACTGATAATATACTTCCGGATCGTAAGGATTACCGAAGTTCAGGCAGTTGGTCACGCCCAGCGGAACACCACCGCTAACCACAATATTCCTTGCCGCTTCACTCACTGCGATCATACAACCCACAAACGGGTCGGCAAATACATAACGACTGTTACAGTCAACCGTAACCGCCAAACCCTTTTTAGTACCCTTCACTTTCACGATCTGTGCATCGCTTGGCGCATTGGTTGATGTATTACCTGTGCCCACCATACTATCGTACTGCGTATATATCCAGCGCTTGGAAGCGATATTTGGGATAGTGATTATTTTCTCCGCCACCGCTTTCAGATCCTTCGGCACAGGGATGCTTGCAGGTTCAAACTTTTTGATCTCTGCAAAATATTTCGGCTCCCTGTATTCTCTTTCATATACCGGTGCACCGCCGCCCAGTACTAAACTCTCTGCAGGCACTTCCGCTTCCAGTTCACCATGCATATAAAACTGCAGCATGCCGCCATCCGTCACTTCGCCGATCTGCGAGCAGGGCAGATCCCATTTTTCAAACACTTCCAGCACTTCTTTTTCACGACCCTTCTTCACGATCATCAGCATACGTTCCTGGCTTTCGCTCAGTAGCAGTTCCCATGCTTTCATATTTTGCTGGCGCATCGGCACTTTATCCAGGTCAATGCGCATACCCACGCCGCCCTTGGCGCTGGTTTCCGCGGTAGAGCATATAATACCCGCGGCGCCCATATCCTGCATGCCCACCAGTGCACCTTTTGGTATGAGTTCTAAACAAGCTTCCAGCAATTTTTTCTCCTGGAAGGGGTCGCCCACCTGCACGGCAGGCAGATCTTCCACGCTGCTTTCCGTAATATCTGCCGACGCAAATGCCGCGCCACCCATACCATCCTTGCCTGTGGCAGAACCCACAATAAATACCGGGTTACCCTTGCCTTCGGCGGTAGCGCTCACAGTTTGTCCCGCTTTCACCACGCCCACGCTCATTGCGTTCACCAGGGGGTTGGTATGATAGCAATCCTCAAAATAAATTTCGCCGCCCACGGTAGGCACGCCAAAGCAGTTGCCGTAATGACCAATGCCATGCACAATACCATTCATCAGGTGCTGCGTTTTTTCTTCTTTCAGGTTGCCAAAGCGCAGTGAATTCAGTGCCGCTATCGGGCGGGCACCCATCGTAAAAATATCGCGGTGAATACCCCCCACGCCGGTTGCCGCACCCTGGAAAGGCTCAATGGCCGAAGGATGGTTATGGCTTTCAATTTTAAACACCACGCCCCAGCCGTCGCCGATATCGGCAAGCCCCGCATTTTCCTCGCCGGCTTTCACCAGCAGCTTCGCACCCTCGCGGGGAAGCGTTTTCAGCCACTTAATAGAATTTTTATAGCTGCAATGCTCGCTCCACATTACGGAGTAAGCGCTCAGCTCCGTAAAATTCGGTGTGCGGCCCAATATCTTTTTTATCATCTCGAACTCATCAGGACGAAGTCCCAGCTTTTCGGCGGTCTCAACTGTTGTTTCCATATATTGTTGTATAAGTATAGGAAGGCGCAAAATTACGAAACGGGACTGAGATATAGACTGGGATGATAGGATTATTGGACGTTGGGATTAAACCAATAAGGTTTGCGGCGCGGCAATTCAGCCCGGCAAACCTTATAGGTTTTGCAGCTTTCGGGAATAAATGTGGAGAAGAAGGGGGATTTTTGGGGGCAGGCTGTGTTGCTACTATTAAGCTGTGGTTGCGTCGCACTCTTGTACGTTCGGGATGCTATTGGGCATTGGGCGAGGAGAGTAGTAAATGCAGCGTGCTTCGCCTAAAAGTCTCAAATGTAATTTTTTTAGGTAATCTTCACACAGGGAAACCCAAAAATTATCCTGATGGTTTAACATCTGGCGTTCAATTAATTATTTGATCATACAAAGAAAAAAGAGAGCTTGCTTTTTCTGGCACGAGTTATTTAAAAAGTGATGATGGAAATAAGATATTATCGGTAGAAGTTATAGGTTTTCGTAGCTATTATTTGTAATAAAATAACATTATCTGCTGCAGTTTAAGTGTTCAAATCTCGTTTAACGCCATTCCCAAAATCTCTCCGTTGTAGTTGTTTTCTCACAAATTACTACAATCGCAACAAACAAAACCCCAAAGCATTTTGTAAAGGAAGTGAGTTATGCATTACCGGGAAGAGTACTGGAAGTCATATATCCGCATTGGTGAAATATATTTGATGACGGTCGCTGCCAGTTCCGTCATTTCGACCGAGCCAACACGAGCGCTATAGTTTAATGCAACTTTTTGCGAGGGAGAAATCTGTTGGGTCTTGTTCCGCAGTTCAACATATATTCCAAAGCC
>JAFDXG010000132.1 GCA_018268105.1 Bacteroidota bacterium
ATATCAAATCGGTAAATATTTTAGTGAGCCGCTACTGCTGTACCGGCGGGTCTTACTTTTTTCTGCCAGAAGAAGAAAATAACAAACAACACAATTAATATGCCAGGGAAGGCAACCATTTTTGCAAGGGTAGCCTGGCCTGCAACCAGATCTAACTGATCGCCTGTTAATCCAGTGGCAGCAACTACCGCCTTATCTTTGTCAATCCACCCCCCGATAATAGGTTGCCATATCGCAGTAGAGAACATACCTACCCCCCCGATAATGGACATCCCCAGGGCACCGCTTAATGGTACTCGCTGTGCCACAGACCCCACCATGGTAGGCCAGAAAAAGCAAACACCTATAGCAAAAAATATAGCTGCCACATACGCCATAGTACCTGTAACCGTACTAAACAAATAGATCCCTATGGCAGCAAAAATAGAACCCATCAATAATACCCCGGTTTGACCCAGTGTATGAGTAACCGGTCCTCCAAAAAATCTACCTACAGCCATTAGCCCTGTAACTAAAGCGAGAATAAGCATAGGGCTTGCACCGCTTTTACTCAAAATAAATCCTACCCATTGTTGGGGTCCAAATTCTGAAATGGCAGTAAGCGACATGCATACAAAAAGGAAAATATAAGTGGGCGTAGCCATTGCTTTCAGGTTCTCAGCCAGAGATGTTGAGCCCTGCACTTTAGGCTGAGGGAATGTTTTTCCAAAAAATAATATTGCATACACAATCGTCGGTATCATGGTAACCCACATTTGTGCCTGCCAGCCCATATTGTGGTCAGTCATATATTTGGAAATGAGGCTGCCTATTACGATACCGCCAGGGAACCACATGTGGAATCTGTTTAGCATCTTGCTCATTTTATCTCCTGAATACATATCGGCTATCATAGGATTACATGCTGCTTCTGTACAACCATTTCCGAAGCCGATAAATAAGGTAGAAATCAGCAGGATAGTGTAACTGCTTGCATAGATAGTAGTCAGGATACCAATAGTGTGCATGACAAAAGCAATCTGCATAATGAGCTTAGGTCCGATTTTATAATACAGCAGACCTCCAAGTATCATAGAAATTGGGAAACCTAAAAAGAACATTAAATTGATAAATCCCAATTGTTCGGCGGAAAGTCCAAAGCTTTCTCCTACCTGTTGCAGTATCCCCGCTCTTATTGAGAAGGTGAAAGCAGTCGTGATCAGGGCGAAACAACTACCGTTAAACAGGACCGACTTGTTAACGTTTTCGTTCATTAATTTTAGTTTAGATGGTTAAAAAGAATCAGTGGTTTTGAAACATTGTGGAAATATAATAAAATATTTGCTTTAGGATTAGGGTGGGTAAAAATTTTGTTTCGAAAATTGACTCTCCCAATTAGCCCATTGCTCCAGGCTACTTAAGAAGCAGGATAGTACAGGATGACAATCCGCAAAAGAGGTTCCCTGAATTCAAAATTCTTTTCAGGCTATACACTATATCACAAGCTGATAATAAATATTCAAGGCTGAAGTTTAGGCAAGTAACACTTTACATTCTTTCAACAACTTTTCTTTATTAATTGCAGCGGTGCCCACTTCTTCGCATACCAGCCCTCCGGCAATATTGGCTATTTCAGCCATTAGTTTTACATCATGAGTAGAAGCATAAACTAATGAAGCTACTGCAATAACAGTGTCACCTGCACCACTTACATCCGCTATATTTCTTATGTGCGAGGGAATGATGGCAGCATTATTTTGCTGTTGATAAAAAACACCTTTTTCTGATAAGGTGACGAAAGAAATATTATGTTGTAATTTTTCGTGAAGGGCGGTATGAATTTCAGTAAGTAATTTTTTATCGGTTTCGGAAAATATAATATTCAATCCGTCTGTAACTTCTTTCAGGTTAGGTTTAAAAATATCTACTCCCTTATAGGAAAAAAAATTTTTACGCTTGGGATCTACTGAAGTTAAAATGCCATTATGCTTACAGAGATTTATTATTTTGCTGATAACAAGCTCCGTTAAAACACCTTTATTATAATCTTCCAGGATAAGTACATCAGGCTTTTCCTGCGAAATATAGTTTTGCACGGCAAGAATAAGCCTGTTCTCATCTTCATACCCAAGATCAGTTGTCAGTTCATGATCAAGGCGCATCATTTGCTGGTTACGCGAAATAACCCTTGTCTTATTAGTGGTTATGCGTTTTTGACTTTGAAGCAAAAAGCCGGTATCAATGTTTTGGTCATTAAACATTTTTTTGAGCAATTGCCCGTCTTCATCATTTCCAGTAACAGACAGGACTGAAGCTTTAGCCCCCAGGGAACAGATGTTCAGCGCCACATTACCGGCACCACCGATTCGATGCTCTTTTTTATTTACCGCAACAACTGGTACCGGCGCTTCTGGAGATATCCGGTCAACTTTACCCCACATATATGAATCCAGCATTACATCGCCTACAATACCAACCCTGATATTTTTAAAAGACTCAAAAAGTGAAGCGATATCTTTCATTGTCTTATGTTGTGTATATATAAGGAATAAATCCAGGCATCATCTGGTATATCGAATGTATTACTTTTTTGTTTCCGGTTTTTTATAAGTTGCATTTAATCCTTCAATTACTTCTGCGGTAATATCGTATGCCGGATCCTGGTAAAGGAAAATATTTGCATTTCTGGAGTAGGAGAAAATATAGCTATATCCACGTTCTTTGCTATAGCCTGTCAGATAATCATTGATTTTTTTAAAAATATCATCACGAAGAATCATGGCTTCCTGTTGCACTTCCTGCTCTGTCTTTCTTCTTTGATTTTCCAGGTACTGTAATTGTTGATCGTATTCTTTTTTAAAAGCATCCGCTTCTGCCTGTGTAATGGCATTCCCTTTCTTTAGAAATTCAATCCTTCTGTTATCCAACTGCTGATAAGCGCTGTTTAATTGCCTGTCCAATCCCTCTTTTTTCTTCTCAAACACCGTCATCTTGCTTTTATAAAATTCAAACTTAGCATCAATAGAATCAAGATCCACGTATGCAACTTTAAGACTTGATGCAGGATGAAAGGTAGAGTCACTACGGGTAAGCTCAGATGACTTAACTGTATTTTCTGTACGGCTCTGAAAAAATACAATCCCTGAAACCAGCAAAGCGATAGCGCTTATAATTATGGAAATATATTTCATTCGAGAATTTAATTTTTGATATTACTGAATGAAGTTTCAATTGCTTTCAGTTGCTAACGCACCCCTTTTGTTCAGGATTACGGTACGATTTAAAAAAAAGGAGCAGAGATGTCAACCCCTACTCCTTTTTAAGAATTTAAAATATTTACTCTTCTTCGTCAAAACTCATTGCTTCCCGGGTTGTTTGCAGCAATTCGTATTCTTCCTTGCTGCCTACTATCATGCTCTCAAACTCACGAAGCCCTGTACCTGCCGGTATTGGATGTCCTGTTATTACATTCTCCTTCAAACCGAGCATATCATCAGCCTTGCCCTGGATGGCCGCTGAGCTTAATACTTTTGTGGTTTCCTGGAAGGAAGCCGCAGAAATCCAGCTATGCGTACCCAGTGACGCTTTAGTGATACCCAGCAATACCGGTTTGGATGTGGCAGTATTAGCATCACGAAACTCAACAAGTTTTTTATCATTGCGGCGGAGAATTGAGTTTTCTTCTCTCAGTTCACGCAAGCTTACAATTTGTCCGGCACGCATCTTAGTAGAATCACCCGGTTCAGTAACAACTTTTTTGTCAAATATCCAGTCGTTTTCCTCTATAAACTCAAACCTGTCTTCAAGATCTTCTTCTAGGAATTTAGTATCTCCCGGTTCTACAATTTCTACCTTCTTCATCATCTGCCTTACAATCACTTCAATATGCTTGTCGTTGATACGCACCCCCTGCAATCTGTACACTTCCTGAATTTCGTTTACCACATATTCCTGCACAGCATAGGGGCCTTTTATGCTCAGTATGTCAGCCGGTGCAATTTGTCCGTCAGACATTGGCGTACCCGCCCTCACAAAGTCGCCATCCTGAACAAGGATTTGCCTGGTGAGTGGAACAAGGTATTTCTTCACTACCCCGTCTTTTGCTTCAATAATAATTTCACGGTTACCTCGCTTAACAACTCCAAAAGTTACCACACCATCAATTTCGGAAACTACTGCCGGGTTGCCGGGATTACGTGCCTCAAACAATTCTGTTACACGTGGCAAACCACCCGTGATATCTCTAAGCTTACCAAGCACACGTGGAATTTTGACCATCACCTCGCCTGCCCGAACGTCTTCTCCTTCATCAACAGCAATATGTGAACCCACCGGCAGGTTATATGACTTAAGCTCTTTTCCCTCCACAACAAGCATTGGAATTTTAGTCTTATCCTTTGTTTCAATGACCACTTTTTCACGGTGACCGGTTTGTTCATCAGCTTCTTCACGAAAGGTTACCCCTTCTATAATATTTTCAAACTTCACCACTCCGGCCTGCTCAGAAATTACAACATTGTTAAACGGATCCCATGTACAAATCACATCGCCTTTGGCAACCTGCTGACCATCTTTTACCATAAGGATTGATCCATAAGGTATGTTGTTAGTAATCAGTAAGCGATCATTTTTCACATCAATAATACGTAGTTCGCCGGTACGGCCTATAACCACCTGTACTTTTTCACCGCTTGCATTTTCAGAGGCAACGGTACGAAGACCGTCAAACTGAACAGTACCATCAAATTTAGCAGCAAGCTGCGAATCAACGGTTGCAGATCCGGCAACACCACCCACGTGGAAGGTACGCAATGTCAACTGTGTACCCGGCTCACCAATAGACTGTGCTGCAATGATACCAACGGCGTCGCCTTTCTGAGCTACATAACCGGTAGCAAGATTAAGTCCATAACATTTCACACACACACCACGCTTACTTTCGCAGGTGAGTACAGAACGAATTTCTACCGTTTCAATACCGCAGTCTTCAATTGCACGTGCAATATCTTCGGTAATAAGCTCACCGGCTGCGATAATCAATTTATCTGTCTGCGGATCATATACATCATGAACGGAAGTACGGCCAAGTATTCTGTCATACAAAGGTTCTACTATATCTTCATTGTCTTTCAGTGCAGTGATTGCAATACCTCTTAATGTTCCGCAATCCTCATCATTTATTACCACATCCTGAGCAACGTCAACCAAACGACGGGTAAGATAACCGGCATCGGCGGTTTTCAACGCAGTATCGGCAAGACCCTTGCGTGCACCATGGGTAGAAATAAAGTATTCCAACACGTTCAATCCGTCTTTAAAGTTGGAAAGAATCGGATTTTCAATAATTTCAGATCCGGTAGATCCACTCTTTCGTGGTTTAGCCATCAGCCCTCTTATACCTGCCAACTGCTTTACCTGCTGCTTACTACCACGTGCGCCGGAGTCAAGCATCATATATACAGAGTTGAATCCCTGTTTATCTGTAGCCATTTCGCGGATAAGTGTTTCAGTAACGCGGGTATCCACACGAGACCATATATCAATGATCTGGTTGTAACGTTCATTGTTGGTGATCAGCCCCATGTTATAGTTCTCCCACACTTCCTTCACTTCATCGGAAGCCGAATCTACCAGTTCCTGTTTTAATTCAGGAATTACAAGGTCATTGATATTAAATGACAGCCCACCGCGAAAGGCAGTACGGAAACCCAATTGTTTGATGTCGTCCAAAAACTTAGCAGTTTTTGGAACATTGGTAATCTTTATTATATCACCAATAATTTCTCTAAGTGATTTCTTGGTAAGTAAAGCATTGATAAACCCTACTTCTTTCGGAACATACTGATTGAAGATTACACGACCTACCGTTGTGTCAATCAGTTTATTTTGCAGTTCACCGCTATCTTTTCTGATATTGGCCTTCACTTTAATTTGAGCATGCAAGTCTATCTTACCTTCATTATAGGCAATAATCACTTCTTCAGCATTGTAGAAGCTTTTACCCTCGCCCCTGATCTTCTCAGTTTCTGTTGATTTTTTCCCTTTGGAAATATAATACAGTCCCAATACCATGTCCTGCGAAGGAAGGGTAATGGGTGTACCATTTTGCGGATTGAGAATATTGTGTGAAGACAACATCAGCAGTTGTGCTTCAAGAATAGCGGCACTGCTTAAAGGTACGTGAACCGCCATCTGGTCACCATCAAAGTCGGCATTGAATGCAGAACAAACGAGCGGGTGAAGTTGTATCGCCTTACCTTCCACCAATCTTGGCTGAAATGCCTGGATAGAAAGACGGTGCAGTGTTGGGGCACGGTTTAACATTACAGGATGCCCTTTCAAAATATTTTCAAGAATATCCCAAACTATCGCTTCTTTGCGGTCAACGAGTTTTCTGGCACTCTTCACTGTTTTGACAATCCCTCTTTCAATAAGTTTGCGAATGATAAATGGCTTAAATAATTCAGCAGCCATATCTTTTGGCAAACCACACTCGTGTAACTTCAATTCAGGTCCAACCACAATTACAGATCGCCCGGAATAGTCTACACGTTTACCCAACAGGTTCTGACGGAAACGTCCCTGTTTACCTTTCAACACATCACTCAGTGATTTCAATGCACGTCCACCTTCTGCTTTAACCGCATTCGATTTACGTGAGTTATCAAAGAGTGAATCTATCGCTT
Source organism: Bacteroidota bacterium (assembly GCA_018268105.1). Classification (GTDB taxonomy): domain Bacteria; phylum Bacteroidota; class Bacteroidia; order Chitinophagales; family Chitinophagaceae; genus Agriterribacter. Next base: position 6,666 of record JAFDXG010000132.1, read on the forward strand.
CCTGCAGCATACGTTTTTCGTTACGCAAGATCACTTCAGGCGCTTTAATCTCCAGCAACCGTTTTAAGCGGTTGTTGCGGATAATTACCCGGCGATACAGATCGTTCAGGTCTGATGAAGCAAAACGTCCGCCATCTAAAGGAACAAGGGGACGCAATTCCGGCGGAATTACAGGTATATACTGCATAACCATCCATTCGGGACGATTTTCAATTCTGCCGTTGGCATCGCGGAATGACTCCACCACACTCAATCGCTTCAGAGCATCAGCTTTACGCTGTTGTGAAGTTTCTGTAGCAGCAGCATTGCGAAGATCATAGCTCAACTGATCAAGGTCTACCCTTGCCAGCATCGCCTGTATGGCTTCGGCTCCCATTTTAGCAATGAACTTTTGCGGATCATCATCCGGCAGGTACTGATTATCTTTGGGGAGATTTTCCAAAATTTCAAGATATTCTTCTTCGGTGAGAAGGTCGCCCATTTTCAGGTTGCGGTCTTCGCGTATACCCGCTTGTATTACTACATATCTTTCATAGTAAACAATTGTTTCCATCTTCTTGGAACTAATACCAAGCAGGTAACCTATTTTATTGGGAAGACTTTTAAAATACCAGATATGTACTACCGGCACCACCAGTTTAATGTGACCCATCCGTTCACGACGAACTTTTTTCTCAGTAACTTCTACACCACAGCGATCACAAACTATACCCTTGTACCGAATGCGCTTATACTTACCACAAGCACATTCGTAATCTTTTACCGGTCCAAAAATCCTTTCGCAAAACAAACCATCCCTCTCGGGTTTGTAAGTACGGTAGTTAATAGTTTCAGGCTTCAAAACTTCACCATACGATCTTTCAAGAATGGCATCCGGAGAAGCCAGGCTGATAGTGATCCTGGAAAAATTTGACCTGGGGCGATTGTCTTTTTTGATAGCCATAATCTTATTTAAGATTTTTAATTTGACATTTGAAATACTGATTTATTCAAATCAAAACACTTTGCATAAAACACATTTACCACTATAAAGAACTATATTACCTATGTCCACTTCTTTATAGGACATGGGGCTTTCTTTTATTCAAACTTCAACTCCAGTCCCAGTCCTCTCAATTCGTGCACCAGTACATTGAATGATTCTGGCAATCCGGCTCTTGGTATATTATCACCTTTCACAATGGATTCATAAGTCTTGGCACGACCAATAATATCATCAGATTTTAATGTCAGCAGTTCCTGCAAAATATTTGATGCGCCATAAGCTTCCAATGCCCACACTTCCATTTCCCCAAACCGCTGACCACCGAACTGTGCTTTACCACCCAGAGGTTGCTGTGTGATCAGGCTGTAGGGTCCAATGCTTCTTGCATGCATCTTATCATCAACCATGTGATGCAGTTTGATCATATAAATGATACCCACAGTAGCTTTCTGGTCAAAACGTTCACCGGTTTCACCATCATGCAGGTAAGTATGACCAAAAGAAGGAAGATCTGCCTTCTTTATAAATCCGGCAATTTCTTCTGTAGAAGCACCATCAAAAATTGGAGTTGCAAATTTTACTCCCAGTTTTTCCGCTGCCCATCCCAGCACAGTTTCATAAATCTGTCCGAGATTCATACGGCTTGGTACCCCCAGCGGGTTAAGTACGATATCCACCGGAGTTCCGTCTTCGAGGAATGGCATATCTTCTGCACGAACTATCTTGGCAACAATACCTTTGTTTCCATGACGACCCGCCATCTTATCCCCAACTTTCAGTTTACGTTTAACAGCAAGATATACTTTGGCAAGCTTCAATACACCGGCTGGCAACTCATCACCTATAGAAATATTGAATTTCTCTCTTTTATAGCGACCAAGCTCTTCGTTGAACTTGATGTTATAATTATGTAAAAGAATATTGATCTGATGGTCAATATGCTCATCACCTGTCCATCCCAGGGGGTTAATATTCTGGTAATCTAAAATAGCAAGGTTTTTAGCGTTAAATTTCGCGCTCTTGCCGATCTGCATTTCGCCAAAATTATTGGTAACTCCTGCTGAAGATTTGTCTTTCAGTAATACCTGGAGTTTGCTTATCAATACATCAAGCAAATCTTTTTCATTCTGCTCATGTACTTTTTCCAGTTTATCAATAGCAGCTTTTTCGCGAACCTTAGCATTTTTGTCCTTCTTTGCACGCTGAAAAAGTTTTTTCCCGATTACCACACCTTCTGTTCCGCTTGGTGCTTTCAGTGATGCGTCTTTTGCATCGCCGGCCTTATCGCCAAATATCGCACGCAACAACTTTTCTTCCGGAGTAGGGTCACTTTCTCCTTTTGGAGTGATTTTACCAATAATGATATCGCCTTCTTTAACCTGTGCACCTATACGAATGATACCATTCTGATCAAGATCTTTAGTAGCTTCTTCAGATACATTTGGGATATCTGGTGTCAATTCTTCTTCGCCTAATTTAGTATCTCTTACTTCCAGTTCATATTCAGAAATATGTATAGAAGTAAACAGGTCTTCCCTTGCCACCTTTTCACTAATAACTATTGCGTCTTCAAAGTTGTAACCTTTCCATGGCATGAATGCCACTTTGAGGTTTCGGCCAAGTGCCAGTTCACCATCTTTAGTAGCATATCCTTCCGTAAGGAAATCGCCATTTTTCACTCTTTGTCCTTTTTTTACAGCAGGACGCAGGTTAATACAGGTTTCCTGGTTAGTCTTCATAAACTTGGTAAGCTTATATACTTTGAGATCATCTTCAAAGCTTACAAGTTTTTGTGCTTCGTCTCTTTCATAGCGTACATGGATTTCATTAGCATCTACAAATTCAATCACGCCATCGCCATCAGCATGTATTTGTATGCGTGCATCACGTGCGGCTTTTCCTTCCAAACCTGTTCCTACAAACGGCGCCTGGGGCACAATCAGGGGAACAGCCTGTCGCTGCATGTTTGATCCCATCAGGGCGCGGTTAGCATCATCATGCTCAAGGAAGGGGATTAAAGAAGCACTCAAGCCAACAATCTGGTTGGGTGCCACATCCATATATTCTACTTCAGTTTTTTCAAGTATCGGAAAATCGCCCGTCTGTCGCGATCTTACCGTTTCCTCTACAAATGCGCCACTTGCATCGAGCGGGGCATTTGCCTGGGCAATTTTAGCTTCGTCTTCTTCTTCAGCACTCAGGTAAGACAATTTTTTCATGTCCACCTTTCCGTGGTCAACTTTCCTGTAGGGGGTTTCAATAAATCCCATTTCATTGATCTTGGCATGTACACAAAGTGTAGAGATCAAGCCAATGTTTGGACCTTCAGGAGTTTCAATAGTACACAAACGTCCGTAGTGAGAGTAGTGTACGTCACGAACTTCAAAGCCTGCACGCTCACGACTCAAACCACCAGGTCCGAGCGCAGAAATACGACGCTTATGGGTGATTTCACTTAGCGGATTTGTCTGATCGAGAAACTGAGATAACTGAGAAGTTCCGAAAAACGAATTAATTACAGAGGAAAGTGTTCTGGCATTAATGAGATCTACCGGAGTAAATACTTCATTATCGCGGACATTCATCCTTTCACGAATGGTTCTTGCCATACGTGCCAAACCAACACCAAACTGGGCAAACAACTGCTCACCCACTGTGCGCACACGGCGGTTGCTCAAATGGTCAATATCATCGATTTCTGCTTTGGCATTTGTAAGCCTAACCAGGTATTTAATGATCTCGATAATATCTTCTTTTGTAAGGGTCTTCTGATCAAGCGGCTGATGCAGGTTGAGCTTACGGTTGATTTTATATCTTCCTACTTCGCCTAAATCATATCTTTTATCAGAAAAGAACAGTTTGTCAATAATACCGCGGGCAGTTTCATTATCCGGAGCATCTGCGCCACGCAACTGACGATATATATGCTGAACAGCCTCCAACTCAGAGTTGGCGCTATCTTTATTCAACGTATTATATATGATGGCATAATCACCGCTCACTTCTTCCTTCTGAATAAACACACCTTTAACATCCATATCGGCAATCAGTTCAACGGCTTCCTCATCAAGTACAGTATCACGCTCCAGCACTACTTCATTTCTTTCGATAGATACTACTTCGCCGGTATCTTCATCCACAAAATCTTCTACCCAGGTTCTTAAAACGCGGGCTGCAAGACGTTTGCCAATATAAGGTGTTAATGCTTTTTTATCTGCTTTTACTTCATCTGCCATACCAAACAACTCCAGGATATCTTTATCAGTTTCATAACCGATAGAACGGAGCAGGGTAGTTACCGGAAATTTCTTTTTACGGTCAATGTATGCATACATTACATTGTTGATGTCTGTAGCAAATTCCATCCAGGCGCCCTTGAATGGGATTACCCTTGCGGAATATATTTTAGTGCCGTTAGGGTGAAGAGATTGTCCGAAAAACACCCCGGGAGAGCGGTGTAATTGTGAAACTACCACACGTTCTGCACCATTTATCACAAAAGTGCCACGTGGAGTCATATAAGGTATATTACCCAGGAATACATCCTGAACAATTGTTTGGAAGTCAACATGCTCTTCATCATTACAACTCAACCTGAGTTTTGCTTTCAATGGAACAGCGTAAGTTAAACCACGTTCCATACACTCATCTATGCTATAGCGGGGTGGGTCAATAAAGTAGTCCAAAAACTCAAGAACAAATATGTTCCTGGTGTCAGTAATCGGAAAATTTTCCTTGAACACTTTAAAGAGCCCTTCAATATTCCGCTTGTCGGGAGTAGTTTCCAACTGGAAAAATTCTTTGAAAGACTGAATCTGGATCTCTAATAAGTCAGGGGTTTCAGCTAAATGTTTGATTTTACCGAAGTCAATCCTGCTGTGTGTAGCAACTTTTGTTGAAGACATAATTTTAAAAAGCGCTTTTTTAGTTTAATGACAAAAATGCCATATTTATTTTGTTTTATAAAAACAAAACATATTGCATATCAGTCACTTATAAATTCAATTGAAAAGTCAAATTGTATCAGGCCTAATTTAAGGAGTGCAAAGGTACTGAATAATAGTTTCTGAACAATTTTTTTTGAACTTTAACCGGTATTTAATAAAATGTTGATAACTTTTTACGGGTTCTCCGGAAAAGAAGCTATTGCCCGGCTCACTTCCTCGGGGGTATATACCGGACAGGCGCCATGCTTTGTGGCTACAAATGCACCCATTCCCGAAGCAAATTTCAAAGCATCATTTACAGGCTCTCCTTTAATGAACTTGGAGAGAAATGCTGCCAAAAAGGAATCGCCGCTGCCAATAGTGTCTGCTACTATTACCTTATAACCCGGATGCTCATAAAGATGTCCGTCATATAACACCATAGCACCTTTCTCTCCACGGGTGGTAAGGATCATGTTAAGATGAAATTTATTCTGGAAAGCGACAATCTGATCTTTTTCGTCTCCCTCAAAGCCAAACCACCCGGAAAGCAGGTACAATTCATCTTCATTCAGCTTCAACACATCGGCATGGCGCAACAGATGCTCCAATGTAGATTTGTCATAATGAGGCTTTCTCAGGTTGATATCGAGTACTTTATGTTTTGCCACTTCGAGCAATTCAAAGAGTGTTTGCCGGGAAACCTCACTTCTGGCCCCCAAACTTCCGAATATAAAATAGGGTGTACGCGAAATGAGTTGCTGAAGCTGCCGGTTATATTCAATAAAATCCCAGGCTACCGGCTTGACAATATCATAAGTAACACTGTTGCCATCGAGCTTTGCAAGTACCCTGCTTGTTTCATGGTTGCCGTCTATCTGTATAAAGTTGCCGGTAACATTTTTTGAAGTAATAAACTGGAATAATTGCTGCCCTAGTTTATCCTGACCCACACGACTGATCATAGCCGAAGGAACACCCAACTGGTTAAGATGATAGGCAACATTCATTGGTGCGCCACCGGGAAGCATTTTATCTGGCAATACATCCCATAAAATTTCGCCAAAACAGACAGCGGTATAATCAATATTATTCATGGGGTTAAATTAGGGAAAATTTTCTACTCAAGCCGATAAACCGCATTCGTAAATATTGCATTGTAGAGAAACAGATCATGAATCCAGAAAGAAGTACTTGTCCTGGGAGAAAATAAAAGGGTAGCCATATTAGATTACCCTTTTTGGCAAGGTTTGTTAAAGCCTGCCCATCCAGACTGTTATTGTGATTTTGGCAAACAATAGATAAATGTATTATTCATTTACAACATCCAGAATCTTGAATTTCTTCATTCCTCCCGGCAGTGCAGATTGTATGGTCATTCCCTTTTTAAAGCCTATAAGGGCTACTCCCAAAGGGGAAAAAACGGATATTTTTTGCTCCTTCAGATTTGCTTCACCCGGCAGGGTTAGCATTAGCTTCCAAACTTTTTTGGTAGACAAATCCTCTGCCTCAAAAAGAGAATTAAGTTTAATAACATCATTGCCAATTTTTTTGTCCGTTACTACTTCTGCTTTATCCAATTCATCCATCATTTGACCCAACTCTTTTGATTTCAAATGTGGCGGGCAGTTTACGATTAAAGATTTTAAAGTAACATAGTCAGTGTTGCTAATTACTGGTTTCATATTAATAAAATTTAATTTCCCGGTATTGTAATGTAATAGCTTAACTACCGGAAGTATAGAATAAAATATTTTTTCGGAGTATTTATCCCTCCGCTTCAGCTTTGATATCAGGAAAAAAAACGGAGGGTTTAATGAATAAAGGCTCTATTATTAAGACTAATAAGAAACAGTCGTTTACTATAAACTTTGTTTATAGCCGTGGATGATATGTGCATGTACTGTTTCATAATATGAATAACTGCGAAAATAATCATTCAAACTTTAATTTCCCTGAAAATCTGCTAATTAATTTATTTTGCCGGTACGTTGTAAGATTTATTTAACATTTAGCAGGTATTATTTTATGCTATATGGAAATATTTTCAATTGTGCAGACTGTAATTCTGATTGCTGAAAGGGGGGGTCTTTGGAGTTGTAATTACATTAAATCCATGATTCGTTGCCTTGTGGCAGGAATTGCAGGTAGTAGTGAGCACAGTGTAGCTGTTTATAAATTCATTCAGGTTCTTATGCTCAATGGCTTTAGTTATATTCTGAAGTGGCTGTTCAATCATGCCAATGTCTTTTATTTCTGGCCGGTCAGTACAATATTTCTTAATATCATCAAAGCTCTCTTTAATTTCATTAATCTCAAAACCGGCTAATTTCCAATTTTGATTTTTACCGGCAAACCAAAGTTTTGAATGATGCACCTGTACGTTTCCCATGAATTCTCCCAGTCCGGGTTTATAACTATCGTTCAGCTTTAACTGCAGGCTATCCACCTGGTTTTGTAAGGATATTAATTTATCGTTTTGCTGTGTGCAGGCTGAAAGCAAATACAATGCAACTATTTTGGCATAATGTTTCATATGTTTTTTTTATAGCTGATGTTTCGGTGATCAAAGATTGTATACTACTTTACCCAAGCGCATAGTATTTTCAAAAATAGCATAGGGGGGAAGCATTTTAAATACTGCTATAGTTGTCCCTGGTGGTTTTAGATATTTGTTTTAGAAATAGTTTACCTAAATTGGAAAGGTACAAAATAAATTCCGGCAGATACATCCATTCATCCACCCTGCAATTTAATCTTTATCAGCAATGTAACTTTCTTAATTTTTCGGCCGATTTTTCCAATGTCTCTTCTTTTTTGCAAAAACAAAAACGAAGCACCTTATTATCAGTACCATTACGATAAAAAGCTGAAACGGGGATAGAAGCTACCCCACAATCCTTAACTAATCGTATGGCAAAATCCATCTCCTGCTCATTGCTAAAATGTCCGTAACTGCCAAGTATAAAATAACTGCCAAATGAATTATGCATCCTGAAAGGTGTTGCGTTCATCAGGGATAAAAAATAATCTCTCTTTTGCTGAATAAAATTCCCAAGTGCAGTATAATGTATAGGTTGCTCCAAAAATTCAGACAGCGCTATCTGCTTTGGGCTGTCACATGAAAAACAATTAAACTGATGTACTTTTCTAAACTCCCGCATAACTGCTGCCGGAGCCACACAATAACCAATCTTCCATCCGGTACAATGATAAATTTTACCAAACGAAAAACATACAAAACTACGATCCCGCAAATCGGGATAGCGAAGAATACTGTTATGAGTAAGATTGTCAAATATCACATGTTCATATACCTCATCACTCAGTATAAAAATGGAAGTTCCATGTACCAGTTTTCTTAGTTCCTCCATATCCTTTTCAGACAAAATAGCACCGGTTGGATTATTGGGGGAATTCAGAATAATCATTCTAGTGCGGTGACTAATGGCATTTCTTACCGCATTCCAGTCAATATTATATTCAGGGTATTGCAGGGGAATTAATACAGGAAGGGCGCCATTTATTTCCACATTGGGAATATAACTGTCATAACAGGGCTGAAATACAATTACTTCATCGCCTGGTCTGAGTACAGTGGTAAGTGCCGTATATATGGCATAAGTGCCTCCCGGTGTGATGGTTATTTCCTTTTCTGGATCTATTTTGGCATTATATATATTGAAAATCTTTTCAGCGAGGACTTCGCGCAAAGGCATATAGCCATTCATGTGAGCATATTGATTATATCCCTTAAGCATTGCTTCATTTACTTTTGCTATCAGCTCGCTGTTCATAGGGAAATCCGGAAACCCCTGCCCAAGATTAACCGCATTATATTCAGATGCCAGCGAACTCATGACAGTAAAAATGGTAGTACCCACATTGGGTAACTTTGAAGTTATTTCCAGGCTCAATTCAATTCATTTTAAAAAACATAAAAATATTAGTTTCTAACCAGGGTTGGTAATTCAGGGGCAAATGATATCTTATTTTGAATATACTGATTGTATTGCAGTATATTATTTTAAAGTAAATTCAAACACTCAAAACTAAAGTATATGGATAATAACCAATGCTTCATTAATAAGAAAATATACCCCAAAAGTGAACTGGTAGACGGCAGTAAGTTAAGGCAACCCCTGTTCAATTTCATCAAACGACAGTACCCGGGATTTGGCCCTACCACCATTATTTCTACAGAAGCACTGCTGGTCGAGCGGAGAAAGTATATTGAAAACCTTTTGAAGGAAGAAATTGGAGATTTAACGGAGGCAGAAGAAGAAGTAATTGCCAGCATCACCCATAATGAAATTATCTCGGAGAACATTGACCTGCGTGAAGACAAAAAATTAACTTTTGGAGAAAAACTTGCTGACAAGGTGGCCGATTTTGGAGGAAGCTGGACATTTATCACCATCTTTTTCTTTTTGCTTTTCCTCTGGATGCTTATTAATCTCATTTTTTTTCACAACAAAGGATTCGACCCTTATCCATTTATCCTGCTTAATCTGGTGCTTTCGTGTCTGGCTGCAGTACAGGCCCCAATCATAATGATGAGCCAAAACAGGCAGGAAGCCAAGGACCGTGAAAGAGGTGAACATGACTATAAAATAAATCTCAAAGCTGAACTTGAGATCAGGATGCTTCATGAAAAAATAGATCATTTGCTGATGGAACAAAATAAAAGACTAATGGAACTGCAACAAACACAAAATGAAATGGTTGGACAGATTGTTCAAAAACTTGACAGAGGAAAAAAATAAAACATATTAATATTTGATATAATTACAGAAATGGCATTAAGAAACGCCGTGTTTAAAAACGAATTTCAAAATTCCCTGCCTGTGTTTCGGATTTTATGCATCATCCCTTACCTTTGCCCGGTTTTTCCCGTGCCGATTATAAACAGTGCATGAATTATTGTCGGAATTACCTGCCAGATTTTTCAAAGTTTTAATTACAAAATGCCTAAAGACAACTCAATTAAGACCGTGCTGATTATAGGCTCCGGTCCCATTATCATCGGACAAGCATGCGAATTTGATTACTCAGGAACCCAGGCTGCACGCAGCCTTCGCGAAGAGGGGATAAAAGTTATCCTGATCAACAGCAATCCAGCCACTATTATGACCGACCCGATGATGGCAGACCGGGTGTACCTTCTGCCACTTACGGTGGAAAGTATTGAACAGATATTAGAAGAAAACCAGATTGATGCGGTGTTGCCCACCATGGGTGGTCAAACAGCCCTTAACCTGGCTAAGGAAGCGCAGGAATTAGGCGTTTGGGAAAAATACAATATAAAACTAATAGGCGTAGATATTAAAGCCATTGATAAAGCTGAAGACCGCGAGAAATTTCGCCAGTGGATGATTGAACTTGGGATTGCTGTAGCTCCTGCCAAAACTGCCAATTCTTTTTTAGAAGGAAAAGAGTTTGCCCAGGAAATAGGTTTCCCTCTGGTGATCCGCCCATCTTATACATTAGGCGGCACCGGTGGCGGTTTTGTACATAGCAAAGAGTTTTTAGATGAAGCGCTGAACCGTGGTTTATCAGCATCTCCTATACACGAAGTATTGGTAGAAAAAGCTGTACTTGGCTGGAAAGAATTTGAACTGGAATTACTGCGCGATGCTGCGGATAATGTTGCTATCATTTGCACAGTGGAAAACTTTGATCCTATGGGTGTGCATACCGGCGACTCCATCACTGTGGCGCCGGCCATGACCTTGAGCGATACCGCTTTTCAACTCATGCGCAATACGGCTATCCGGATGATGCGCGACCTCGGCAATTTTGCCGGCGGCTGTAATGTACAGTTTGCCCTCAACCCGGTTACAGAAGAAATTATTGCTATTGAGATAAATCCCCGTGTTAGCCGGTCTTCTGCGTTAGCGTCAAAAGCTACCGGATATCCTATTGCTAAAATTGCTGCAAAACTGGCTATTGGGTATAATCTTGATGAATTAAAAAATCAGATTACCCAGTCTACTTCTGCCTATTTTGAACCTACACTTGATTATGTGATTGTAAAAGTACCCAGATGGAATTTCGACAAATTCAAAGGCGCCAATGACACCCTGGGGCTCCAGATGAAATCGGTGGGTGAAGTAATGTCTATCGGCCGTAGCTTTAATGAAGCCATTCAGAAGGCCTGCCAGAGCTTAGAAAATGAAGCTGTGGGTTTAGGCTATTATGGCAAAAGCCTTATGCATGCTGAAGAAATTGTGGAATATCTGAAAACACCCAAATGGGACAGGCTATTCCGCATTAAAGATGCATTAATGATGGGGGTAAGTGTAAAGTCTATTTGTGAAGCTACACGTATTGATCGCTGGTTCATATATCAGATTCAGGAAATTGTGAATATCGAAAATAAAATTGCAAAATATAACCGTGAGACCTTACCGGATGAATTGCTGATTGAAGCAAAACATAATGGGTTTAGTGATGAACAAATCTGCCGTATACTAAAAGATGGAACCAAAGATGAAGAAATATATGAGCGCAGAAAGAAAATGGGATTAACCCGTGTATATAAAATGGTTGATACCTGTGCTGCAGAATTTGAAGCAAAAACACCCTATTTCTATTCCAGTTTTGAAGCGCCATCAATATCAAAAACAGGGAAAAATGCAGTTGTGCACAACGAAAGCATTGCATCCAAATCCCAAAAGGGAAAGGACAACAAGGGCTCTATTATTGTACTCGGATCCGGGCCTAACCGTATTGGACAGGGCATAGAGTTCGATTACTGTTGTGTGCACGGACTGATGGCTATCAAAGAAAGCGGCTATGAGGCAATTATGGTAAATTGTAACCCTGAAACAGTTTCCACCGATTTTGATATTGCCGATAAATTATATTTTGAGCCGGTATATTGGGAGCATTTATGGGAAATTGTTGAATATGAAAAACCGGCAGGTGTGATAGTGCAACTTGGCGGACAAACTGCTTTAAAACTGGCTAAACGCCTGCATGAAAAGGGTATCCGTATTATTGGTTCTTCTTTCGATAGTATGGATATTGCTGAAGACAGGGGCAGGTTTAGTGATCTTTTGCGAGACCTGAACATTCCTTATCCAAAGTATGGTACAGCATTTAACACTGATGAAGCCATTGAAGTAGCAAAAGAAGTAGGATACCCGGTACTTGTCCGGCCCAGTTATGTATTAGGCGGGCAAAGAATGAGAATTGTGCTGAATGATGAAGAACTTGAAAAAGGAGTATTGAGTTTATTGAAACACCTTCCGGGAAACAAAATTTTGATTGATCATTTCCTGGACCGTTGCCAGGAAGCGGAAGTTGATGCAATATATGATGGCGAAACCTTCCACGTGATGGGTGTGATGGAGCATATAGAACCAGCAGGCATACATAGTGGTGATAGTAATGCGGTATTGCCTGCCTTCAATCTTAGTCCCATGGAAGTAACCACTATGGAATTTTATTCAGAAAAAATTGCTAAGGCATTAGATATCCGGGGACTGATCAATATACAGTTTGCCATAAAAGATGGAACGGTATATGTAATAGAAGCTAACCCCCGTGCATCCCGCACGACACCTTTTATAGCAAAAGCTTATCAGATACCGTATCTGAATATTGCAACAAAAGTCATGTTGGGGGAAGTGAAGTTGAAAGATATCGTATTCAAAAAGAACCTGAAAGGATTTGCTATTAAAGAACCCGTTTTCAGTTTTGAAAAGTTTCCGGGTGTAAACAAAGAGCTTGGTCCTGAAATGAAATCAACCGGGGAAGCCATTCGCTTTATAAAAGACCTGCGCGACCCATATTTCAGGACATTATATAAGGAGCGAAGTATGCATTTGAGCAAGTAAGGGCACAATAATGTTCTTATTGAAGAAACAGCCCATTCTGTGAGTATAACTTAAGAAACTGAGCTCAATGAAAACGATAGAAGTAAATTAAAGTTTTGCAGTATTAATCCTAAATTGTTGCACATTTATTATGACCGAGATGATCAATCAGTTTCTTGATAAGGTTCAGAAAAGAAATGCCGGCGAAAGTGAATTTTTGCAAGCTGTAGCTGAAGTTGCAGAATCAATTATTCCTTATATACAGGAAATCCCTCAATATAAAAGTGCCCGGCTTTTAGAGCGCATAGTAGAGCCGGAAAGGGTTATTATTTTCAGGGTTCCCTGGCTTAATGATAAAGGTGATATAGAAGTAAACAGAGGGTTCAGGGTTCAGATGAACAGTAGCATTGGACCTTATAAGGGGGGACTTCGCTTTCATCCTTCGGTAAATCTTGGGGTATTGAAGTTTCTTGCCTTTGAGCAGGTTTTTAAAAACAGCCTTACCGGCTTGCCAATGGGTGGCGGAAAAGGCGGCGCCGATTTTGATCCGAAAGGCAGGTCAGATAATGAAGTGATGAAATTCTGCCAAAGTTTTATGACTGAACTGTATCGCCACGTAGGCGCTGATATAGATGTGCCGGCCGGCGACATTGGAGTGGGCGGAAGGGAGATCGGGTATTTGTTTGGTCAATACAAACGTATCAAGGGGGAATTTAGTGGTGTGTTAACCGGGAAGGGGTTTGAGTGGGGTGGCAGTCTAATTCGTCCGGAAGCAACAGGGTATGGGTTGGTATATTTTGTAGAAGAGATTTTGAAAGCTACAGGAGATTCTCTTGTTGGGAAAAAGATTACCATTTCAGGTTCTGGCAATGTAGCACAATATGCTGCCGAAAAATGTATAGAAAGGGGCGCTATGGTACTTACCCTGTCTGATTCAGAAGGGTTTATTTACGACCCGGACGGAATTGATGTATCTAAGCTTGAATATATTAAACACCTTAAGAATACAGACAGGGGAAGGATAAAGAAATATGCTGAAAAATATAATTGCAGCTTCTTCCCTGGTGAGCGTCCATGGAAAATAAAATGTGATATAGCACTTCCCAATGCCACTCAGAATGAGCTACACGCTGATGATGCCATGCAGTTAGTAAAGAATGGTTGTATCTGTGTTGCAGAAGGGGCTAATATGCCATGCACACCAGAAGCAATTGCCATTTTTCACAAATCCCGTATTTTTTTCGCTCCCGGTAAAGCCGCTAATGCCGGGGGAGTTGCAGTGTCAGGGCTGGAGATGTCGCAAAACTCGCAGCGATACGCCTGGTCCCGCGATGAAGTGGACAATAAACTTAAGTCTATTATGAAAGACATCCATAAAATATGTCTTAAATACGGCAAGGAAAAAGACGGGTATATGAACTATGTGAAAGGGGCCAATATAGGAGGGTTTGTAAAAGTTGCAGATGCAATGCTGGCACAGGGTATAGTATAAAAAAGGAAATTACAGTATTGCTCCGCAGCATTCAAAATTTATACATCAGGAGTATTCGTGAGCCATTTATTCACTCACCTATTCCATATATATAAACTGCCTTTCCGGAGTGCTGTATACACTACCTGCCGGCATACTTTAGGACAGATTTTTTTCCGTATTTATCTCTCGTCTTTTATCAACACAAAATTGATCCCCCTATAAAGCATATTTATTATCGTTCAATAATTTATCCGCAATACGCCTGCGTGCATCTTTTGTATTAAAGTTGTTGGCTTTAGTAAATCTTTTCACTCCCAGCAACATCATTCTCTGTTCATCACCTTCTGCAAAAGCATTGACGGCATCTTTACCACTTTTAAATACCCGGTCGGCGGTATCGTATAAATACGTCCTGGCAATATCCTGATAAATGGCAGCGGCAGCTTCACCAGAGATATTGGTTATTTTTATAGCACGCAATAAGGCGCTTTCGGCATGAAATACATTAATTGCCATATCTGCAATATGCATCAGTATCTCCTGTTCCGATTCAATTTTCATCATCAGTTTTTGCACGGCAGCACCGGCTACCATTAGGATAGCCTTTTTCATGTCTGCAATCAATTTTAATTCTTTCGAAAAAGGAGTTTCTTCGCCAGAGTTAAAATCGGGTATACTCAATAATTCCTTCTGAACAGCCATAGCAGGTCCCATCAGATCCAGGCGGCCTTTCATAGCGCGTTTTAGCATCATATCAACGGTAAGCAGGCGATTGATTTCGTTAGTGCCTTCAAAAATCCTGTTGATTCGGCTGTCCCGATAAGCTCGTGAAATAATATACTCTGCACTAAAACCATTACCGCCATGTATCTGCACACCTTCATCAACCACATAATCCAGGACTTCGCTTCCAAATACTTTCAGCATGGCACACTCTATAGCATATTCTTCAGCGGCGCCAAGCAGTGCTTCATTGAAAGGTTTACCGCTTTGCAACAGTTCCTGTTCCTTTTCATCTATCCATTTGGCTGTACGATATAAAGCGCTTTCGGCAACCCACATACGAATTGCCATTTCAGCTATTTTATGTTTGATGGCACCAAAATTGGCGATAGGTTGTTTGAATTGTTCCCGGGTATTGGAATATTCAATAGCGGTTGTTGCCGCCGATTTTGCCCCGCCCAAAGCGGCAGCACATAGTTTTAAGCGCCCAATATTGAGTATATTGAAGGCGATGATATGTCCTTTGCCAATTTCTCCCAACACATTCTCTACCGGTACTTTCGCGTCCTGAAAATATAATTGAACCGTAGACGAACCTTTAATACCCATCTTATGCTCCTCCGGACCCTGGGTAAAACCTTCAGTATCACGGTCAACGATAAACGCAGTAAACTTATCTCCGTCTACTTTTGCAAAAACCGTGTATACATCAGCAAACCCGCCATTGGTGATCCAGCATTTCTGACCATTCAGCAAATAATATTTTCCGTCGGCGCTCAGCTTTGCGGAGGTTTTAGCACCCAGCGCATCACTGCCGCTGTTAGGTTCCGTCAGTCCATACGACCCCTTCCACTCACCGGTAGTGAGCCTGGGAATATACTTTTGTTTTTGAGCTTCTGTGCCAAAATATAAAATAGGGAGTGTGCCAATACCGGTATGTGCGGCCAAAGCTACAGAAAATGAAAAGCCGCTGCCCAACCCTTCGTTCACAAGAGTTGCAGTCACAAAGTCTTTCCCTAACCCACCATATTCTTCAGGAATAGAAGTACCAAGTAATCCTTGTTCTCCGGCTTTATCCAGTAAGGATGGCATAAGTCCGGGTTCGAGTTTATCAATCCGTTCAATTATTGGTAAAACTTCTGTTTTTACAAACGAAGTACACATTTCCATAATCATTTTTTGCTCTTCTGAAAAATCTTCAGGAGCATATACGTTTTCAGCCTGGCTTTCTTTAATGATCCATTCTCCGCCTTTAAGCAAACCGGGGGTTGATATAGTAGCACTCATATTGATAGGAATTTATATTATGAATAATTATTTCAGGTTGTCGTACACTCTTTGCAATACAGATTTGCAGGTCTCAATTTCCTCATTTGTTACTTCTACCAGGGCTTCATTTAAAGTTTGGTTTGCCAGATCCATCGTCAGGTCTCTCAGCATTGTAGCAGGTTCACTTAAAAAAATACGGTTTATCCGTCTGTCGTCTTTGGAAGATACCCGGGTTACCAGTTTTAATTTTTCAAGATTATCTACCAACCTGGTAATACTTGGTTTGTCGCGAAATGTGGCATTGCACAATTCCTGCTGGCTCAAACCATCCTGCTTCCACAAATGGTATAGAACGCTCCACTGCTCAATTGTAATATCAATACCCTGCTGTTTAAAATTCTTTTGCAATCGCCTGGCTATTGCAGTAGAAGCCGCGCCTGTAATAAAGCTGTATAGTTCACCTCTTTTAAACTGGTTGTCGGACATATAGTTAGTTAAACAACTATTTCAAAGCTATGGAATATCAGCATAAAAGAAAATTTATTTCTGAAATTTAGATTTGTGGTAACAGAAAAGAAATAACTACTCTTTGATATATGTAATAACCGGTCCGTTATTAACTCCAAAAAACAGTAATGAGTCATTTATAAACTGCAAGCTCCTAATATCTGCTCTTACTTTTAATCCGCTCAGTGATTGACTGACATAATTAAATCCTCCTTTCTCATCACCCAGCAGTACTACACCATGATTGGCTCTGTAGCGTCCAAATTTAATCCTTGTCCATTCATTATTACCCGCAAGAATAATATCCGCTTTCCCGTCATTATTAATATCTGAAGAAGCAATTGCATATACCGGAGCGTATTGTGCCTCAGGTGGTAGCTGTACTATTTCAAATCCGGTTTCTTCATTATTGTGCAAATAAATTGATGAAAGTATAACTGCTTTTAAAACTCCCGCATCTTTCAACTGATCTGCAGTAAAAATATCTTTAATAGTGGCTTTTGCATAACTCGAGTAATCACTGAACTTATTTTTAAGCATTGGCAACTGATCAAGCAAATCATCTCTCGACAAAGCCGGATAGGATACCCCATTGATATAATAACAAAATACAGGATCTATTGAGCCATTGCCATCAAAGTCTTTATAGTATAATGTTAACGGTTCTTTATCATTAGCTTTAAACTGGGTATTTAACCCTATATTTCCCAGGACGAAATCCATATCTCCGTCTCCATCAAAATCCTTCGCAAAAATTTTATTCCATAATCCCGTTGAATTGAATTTAATATACCGGGCAGAGGCGTCAGCAAGTTTGTTGTCCTGGTTAAGGTAAACCTTTACAGGCATCCATTCGCCAACAACAATCAGGTCTGACTTGTTATCCCTATTTATATCAACCCATATAGCATCGGTTACCATTCCGATTTTTTTAAGATCAGGTAACCAATCAGAGGTAACATCTGAAAAGTTTCCCTTGCCGTCATTCATCAAAATATAACTTTCAGGGCTTTCAGGATATTTACCCGGTATCACTCTGCTTCCTACAAAAATATCCAAATCACCATCACCATCCATATCTGCAACAGAAACGCAGCTTGTACTGTTACGCAATACCGGCAACGAATTTACCTGTTTCTTAAAATTCCCTTTTTTATCGTTTATGTACAATCTGTCCTGTAACAATGGATCGTTTGCAGAAAATTCATATCCACCACTTCCCACATACAAATCGGGGTACCCGTCATTATTAGCGTCAAAAAATACGGCAGCGACATCTTCACTCAAAGAATCTTTCAAAATATCGGGCTGACTGATAGCAACAAAACTGTTTTTTTTTGTTTGTACAAACAATTTGCCGCTGCTGCCTTTTGCCCCTCCAATAAAAATATCTTCGAGGCCATCTTTATTTATATCCGCCTTTGTAATACAGGGTCCCTGTCTCGACATATAATTCAACAATAGTGATTGTACCGAGAAATCATTAAACTCATTTTCTTTATGGATATAATTAATTATTTTATCTGTTTGAACAAAATAAGGTTCATCATTTTCATTCCTATATATCCATTTGCCTGTGGCATTTTTAATGTCCGCTTTCAATGTTTGGTTTACAGGTATATTTTTTAACACCTGGTATTGATCGTTTGGCCAAATAATAAGTGCAGAATCTATGGAAGAAATGACACCTAATCCAAAATTCAATACCTGGTCAACCGAAGATTGATACCCTCTTACCGGTTGTTGCTCCTGGTAAAAAATTTTTCCATTACAGTACAGCTTTACTTTAGAACCGATACCATGATTGTTTTTAGTATCCCCCAGAAGTGAAACTTTTAAATAATTATTGTTTCTATTAATACCGTTGTTTCTGTATATAGCCGCATAGTCATTGGTATTACTGATTATCAAATCCATTTTCCCGTCGTTATCCAGGTCGGCATATGCAGCTCCGGTGGCTAAGGTTTTATAGGTCAACCCCCATTCATCATTAACTTTAGCGAAAGTATTGTCGCCATTATTTTTGAAAATCGGACACGCAAGTTGATTAACCGGCATTTTATTAATATACTCCTTTACCGCATCAATCTTTTCTCCCTTTCTTTGTTTAAGGGTAAGATCAACTCCGTATTTTACAAAATCCATATCTGTATAATCTTTTACATAGCCGGTAGTTGCCAATAAATCTTTATAGCCATCATTGTCAAAATCAGAAAATAATGCTGCCCAGCTCCAGTCTGTATTTGAAATACCGGCTAATTGGCCTATTTCACTAAATGTGCCGTCGCCATTATTTTTTTGCAACATATTTCTGCTATATTGATTGTAAAATCCTTGCCGAAACAATTGCTGAAACTTATCGAAGTTTTCTGCACCCTGATGAGTTTTTTGTGCATAGTTATCTTCGGGTAGCATATCCATCGTAACCAGGTCAACAAGACCATCGTTGTTATAATCCGCTGCATCCGAACCCATAGAGTACAATGATACCTCATCAAAATAATCTTTAAGTCT
Organism: Bacteroidota bacterium; assembly: GCA_018268105.1. Classification (GTDB taxonomy): domain Bacteria; phylum Bacteroidota; class Bacteroidia; order Chitinophagales; family Chitinophagaceae; genus Agriterribacter. Next base: position 25,887 of record JAFDXG010000132.1, read on the forward strand.
TTCTGTAAAAGTCCCATTACCATTATTTATAAAAAGATAATCAGCTTCATTAAAATCGTTTGAAACATAAACATCCGGCCATCCATCATTGTTAAAGTCAGATACTGCCAGTCCCAGGCCAAAGCTCAGTACATTGGAAGTTATACCTGACTGTTCGGAAACATCTGTATAAACAGCATGTTTCAAAGTACCGTTAAAATCATTCTTATATAGTTTGCATTCGAAGGCTGTGTTATGTTTTTGTCGCCAGTTAGGGTTTTCAACGGCACCGGTAGTATATCCCTGCAGTGAATGATTGATTAAGAACAGATCAAGGTCGCCGTCTTTATCGTAGTCAAAAAATGCAGACTGAGTTGAATACCCGTCATTAGCTAATCCATATTCTTCTGCTTTTTCTGTAAAAGTTAAATCTCCATTATTAATGAAGAGCAGGTTTTTGCGTCTTGAAGGAATGGCATCGGCAGATCTGCAAATATAAATATCTGTTAACCCGTCTCCATTTATATCCACCATTGTTGCACCAGTGCACCAACCTTGCATAGATGCTACTCCACTTTTTTCAGTAATATTCTCAAATTCAAAATTTCCCTTGTTAAGGTAAAGACGGTTTTTGACCATATTTCCCGTGAAGAAGATATCCTGTAATCCATCATTATTAATATCACCAATAGCCACACCACTACCGTTGTAGAAATAGACATAATTTAAAATATTAAAATTGTTGTTGTCAAACAAATTGTTTTTGAACTCAATACCGGTAGCTGAGTGGTCGAGTTTAGAAAAAAGGGTGTGTTGTTGTTTAACATGGCATGCTGATATAATATAAATGATGGATACAATAACTATCAAATAGTTTTTTTGAATCATGTTTTTATTGAATAACAAGTGTATGCTCTAAATGTAAAAGATTCCACCAGCAAACAAACCAGCGGAATCTTTCAATAAAAAGAAAATTTTAATTTTTATCCCACCAAAGGGGTGTCGTGACTTTGTCCTCTCCGCCAAGTAACCCTACTGCTTTTTCAACTTCTGTACCGTTTACCTGTTTTTCAGATAAAAGGAAAGGAATTCTTCTAATCCATTTAGTTGTTGGATCAGGAATATCCGGGTTGTCAGAATTAGCAGGCGGATACAATTTCAGCACATGACTCCTGCGAAAATCTGCCCAACCTTCCATTCCATCTGGGAATAATGCCAACCATTTTTGAGTTGCTATTTGTTCTTTTTGAACATCAGCAGAAGTCCCAAATTTTACAGGAATATTGGTCATCGCAGGAGAGTTCAGGAAGTCCCCTGGGGCAACAGGTGTTGCATTACTATTTATATAATTATTTATAACAGTAGCATCTGTTATTCCCCATTGCTTCATTGAATTGGCTATACCCCCCTCATACAAATCTTTGGCATTACCACCCATATTCCATCCCAATAATGCTCCTTCAGCCCTCAGGAAATAAGCTTCTGCCGTTGCCATTACATTTTGACTTGTACTGAGATAATCTGAATTGCCACCCGCAGATGGTGAAGCCCAACGGGCGCCTACATGCGAGTTGTTGTCTGGTTTATTCGCTGTATTTCCAAGTTGGCCTGCAGTAAGTCCATTCCGCAATCCTTCATAAGTTCCGGTGGCTACAGTCGGTAAGAAATACACTTTCATCCGGGGATCATTATAGCCTTTCAACACAGACTCCATAGATGCACTCATTCTGAACTCATTCCAATCCGACATGATTGAAAGCCCATTGCCATCATCGCCTTTAGTGCTCCGTTTAATTAAAGCATCATCATCGGGGCTAGTTGTCATTACTCCGCCGGCAAACGCTGCTTCACCTTCAGTTTTGGCACGGGCCGGATCTACCTTAGAGATGCGCATAGCCAGTCTTAATCGCAGTGTATTAGCAAATTTTATCCATTTATTTACATCACCTCCAAATACGAGGTCATAACTTCCAAAAGGGGTTTCATTAGTTTTCCCTTTTAATACAGTTACCGCAGCATCAAGTCTCTTGAAAAAATCGTCATAAATTTTATCCTGAGCATCGTAGGGTACTGATGTACCTGGTGTCCCGGCGTTGAAATATGGTATTGGGCCCCAATAGTCTGTAATTTTATGAAATGTATAGACCCACCATATATTAGCAAGTGCATTTTCTGCAGAACCCGGATCTGTTGCTTCAAAAATAGATTGCAGTTGCGGTACTACATCGGTGTACATTGGCCCAAAAGCAGCGCCAACCCAGTCCATCCTGATCACAAGACGATCAGATGGGAAATAAGTAGCAGTGCAGGCAAAATATTGTGCATATTGGTCAGAAAACAGGTTTTGTGCTACCTGATAATTCCATTGGCTATTAGTAGCTACCGATTGTGCCTTTGAAAATAAAAACGGCAACTCTGCCGGGCCAACTGTAGCAATACTATTCTGATCAGTATTGATATCTTCAAATTTTTTAGTACATGAAAAAAGCAGGAAAGAAGCCATTACAATCAGAGCAGGTTCCCTGAGACAACTTATATTAATTTTAATTTTGTTCATAAAATCAAAGTTTTGGGAGGATTAGAAAGTAAGGTTTAAGTTAAATCCTATAGTACGGGTAGCTGGCAAAGTACCATACTCAACTCCCTGGTAATTGGAGTTACCCAAACTCATATCCGGATCAAACCACATGGTTCGTTTTGCAAGCCCCGGTATATCAAGAGTTGATTTACCCCGGAATATCCATGCAAGATTTCTTGCCACAAAAGACAATTTTGCATTTTTAATAAACATTTTTGGACCTACAGGGATATTATAACCGAAAGAAAGTTCTCTAATCCTGAAGTTAGTGGCATCATAAGTGAAAAATTCACCTACACCATAACGCTTTCCTGAAGCGGTTTGCCAAAACTGCTGAGCATTAATTTTAGTATTAACAGCATTTCCATTAGCATCCACTCCTTTCAAATCCCACGATCCTGCATCTCTATATTGGGCTGTAATTTCAGGTATTCCACTAAACGCAAGATTCATTTCAGTGCCTGAAATTATTACACCGCCGGCACGTCCATCAAGCAAAATTCTTGCAAAGAACCTTTTATATTCAAATGAATTAGTAAATCCAAGACTCGCCTTAGGATTGAAGTTGCCAATATAACCCTGCTCACCACCACTAAGATCTGTTGTCAAAGGAGTTCCTTTATTAGTTACCATCAATTGTCCCTTTGCATTTCTTTGCCATTGATAAGCCAGCAGATCACCGTAGCTTCCCCCTTCTTCAACAACCGGGGTACCGGATCTTCCATATCCCCCTGCCAGATAAACTTTGGTTACATCTGGATCAAGTTTTACTATTTTATTCCTGTTTATGCCAAGGTTGAAAGTCAGGTCCCACTTAAAATTTTTTGTCGTTACTGCCGTACCATTTACCACAAGTTCGATTCCCTGGTTCTGTATATTACCGGCATTAATATATTTACTTCCATATCCTGATGCAGGTGGTAAGCTTAGACTAAGTAGCTGATTGTAGGAATTACTTTTATAATAGTTAAAAGAAAAACCGATACGATTATTGATGAACCTGGCTTCTAAACCTGCTTCGATACTTCTTACAATTTCAGGCTTTAATCCCGGGAAAGGTAGTGTTGTTCCTCTTTGAAGAAATCCGTTGCCTGAACCCTGACTGTAAGAATATACCGCTTTCAATAACTGGGCTTGACCTCCATTGCCCACAGAGGCATAGTTTATATTTAATTTCAGGAATGAAATGGCAGTTGGCAGATTAATTAAGTCTGATAAAACGGCAGAAGCACCTATTGAAGGATACTGGTAGGTATGTGGAGGACCGAGACGTGAATCCCAGTCGTTTCTTATGCTTGCATCAAGAAATAACGCATCTTTAAAAGAAATATTGATCTGACCAAAAACTGATTGAGTTTGTATTTCGGTTGCTGAAGAAGACATTGATGGATTGGTTGCATAATTGAGGCTGAACTTGTTGGTAACATTCAACCCATTTGCTGTTGATGCCAGGCTTCTGTATTCATCATCCTGAAATATAGCTCCAGCCCTGTATTCAATTTTAAGATCCTGGGTAATGGAATTTTTACCATCAAGCATTATGTCATACCATTGTTTTGTATTAACTATATTCCAGTTATCATAATAACCTCCGGATTGGCTTGCCCATAAAATAGTACCCTGAGAATAAATTGATTCATTATGATCAAATATTTTGTCAAGATTAGCACGTCCCTGTAAACTAAGCCAATCCGTAATTTTAAACTTTGCCGTTAAAAAGCCCATTACCCTGTCCCTCTTTTCATTTATAGCTGTTCTGTTTATTAACCAGTATGGATTTTGATATATTGATCCAAGAGTGGAAGGCCAGGTGGTGGGTTCAGGAACCCCGACATTGTTCATTTCTTCAGATTTTTCCGCGGTAGCCGTACTCACGTTTCTCGGTATCTGGTAGATATCAATTGTAGGCGCATTTTCTTCACCGGTACGGGGTCTGTCATTAATATACTGATTGATATAAGTAATCTTAGCATCAGTTGAAAACCGTTTACCAAATTGATTAGTCAACCTGAGGTTAATAGTATGCCTCATTAAATTATTTTTCGGAATTATGCCCTGGATGTTATTGTTTGTATATGACAGATATGTTTGCATCTTATCGCTACCGCCGGAAAGACCAATTGAATTATTGAGGCTCATCCCTGTTCTGAAGAAGTCTTTAATATTATTGGGTTGTGGGCTGTAAGTATCTTGTACGCCCAGATGATTGGTAATAGATTGCCCGGTCATTTTTGCGCCCCAGCTTTCACCCACACTTACGTCAATGGCATTATCAAACCCCTGTCCATAAGAATTCTGCACTTTGGGTAGCGAATAGGCAGATTCAAATGAAAGACCTGAATTTATATGCACTGAAAGCTTGTCCTTCGTTCCTTTCTTTGTTGTTATTACAATTACACCGTTTCCTGCTTCACTGCCATAGAGCGCAGCCGCAGAAGCACCTCTCAAAATAGTCATAGATTCTATGTCGTCGGGATTGATATCAGATGCGCCATCACTACCGTTAACGCTCCCAAAATCACTCCCTGCAGTACCGTTTGTGCCATTACTAATTGGAACTCCATCTACAACAATCAATGCATTATTGCTCCCCTGTATTGAGCGATTACCTCTCAGTACAATTCTGGCGCCACTACCAGGGCCACCAGAGCCCTGGGTAATGACTGCATTAGCCACTTTACCCTGCAAAGAATTAATTACATTGTTAGGATCTCTTACTCCTGTCAACTCTGCCGGCTTGACGGTTTGCGCTGCATATACCAGTGTTTTTGCCTGCCTGGTAATGCCAAGTGCAGTTACCACAACTTCACTTAATTGCTGGCTGGCAACAGAAAGCACTACTGAAACAGTATTCTGATCTGCTGCAACAGGAATTTCTTTAGATTCAAAACCAACGGAGGAAATCACCAAAGTGATTTTACCTGATGGCACTGATAAAGAAAAATCTCCCTGTGAAGAAGTTGTAGTTGCATGGGTAGTACCCTTTGCAGAAACTGTAGCGCCGGCAATTACAGTATTGTCAGTGCCATTAATTACCTTACCACTAATAGTGCGTATTTGCCCTAAAAGTATTAAAGTAAAAAATGAAAAAATAGTTGTTAGGAAGAGTTTTAGCTGAGTCATAAGCCTGTATATTTTGAAGTGGAGTAAAATGAGTAGTTGAATTTAGCAAACAAATACCTCTTAATTGCACAATATGTAAGTAGATTAACTTCTGCATAACACAAGCATAGCTCAAAAAAATATTTTAAACCCTGTGCTATTCTTATATCGTCTATACGTTTCACAAAAAACATTTTGAGAAACCATGATTAGTTGTTCTTTATACGTTGTAAAATTTTTGACAAACAAGTTAAGAGGTTGATTTAAGAATCCAGATCAACCTCTTAACTGTCAAATAAATTCATCCCTAATACACTCAATATTTTGATTGAAATGGTATATGGAACATCTTTTAGAAATTCGAAGGATTGCCGGTATCCCACCACAAACGAGTTGCGATATCGTCTTTGGCGCCTGGCCCCATTTTGGAAACTGCATCAGTAACGGCATCAGCATTTCCTGTTCTTTCCGCATTCACAAATGGCATCCTTTTGATCCACTGATCAGCTGCAATAACACCCCAGTCGGCGTTACTGTCGTTCTTTGCTACATGTGGTATTTTAGGATAGCCTGTTCTCCTGAAATCCACCCAGGTTTCCAGTGTTTGGGTAAACGCAGCAAGATATTTTTGGGTAATGATCTTTTCTAATTTCAGCTCCTTGCTATCGGCATCATTCCAGGCTACGGTAATAGTGGATACAGCTAAAAAGCTATTGCGAGGATCTTTCGGGTCCACATAGTTAATAGGTTTGCTGGTATTATCAGCCAAATAAGCATCTACTCCACCGGCGCCCCAGTCAGCAAAAGAGGCCTTTACTCCATTTTCATAATTTGTTTTGGGGTCACCGGCGCCAGCCCAACCTCTTAAACCAGCTTCTGCCTTGAGGAATAATATTTCCGCAGCCGTTATGTCTCTCCTGGTTTGCACGGTGTTAAAATCATCCGATACCTTTGAAAACGGAACGTGGTCAGCTTTAGCATTGATGTATGCTCCGTTACGGATACCTTTGTAAGGTACAGTTGGATGGTCGCTAACCAAAGAAAGATCGGTTACAGGCGCATAGTATCTTGATATCCTGCCATCACCTAACCCTACCATGAACGATTCCATTACCCCACCCATACGGGTATCATCCCATGAATAGCAAATTTGTGCTACTGGCATTATATTACCTAAAAGTGAGTTCGTAAAGTTATCTGCATTGGTTTCAATCAAACCGGCAGGGTCACCCAAAGCCTTTTCTCCTTCAGTTTTTGCCATATTCGGATCCACTTTTGAGATGCGCATAGCAAGTCTTAACCGAATTGAGTTCACCACTTTCATCCACTGGGGGATGCTACCCTTATATTTAGTAGGATCAAATTTTGCGAAGCTCTTGCTTGTCTTGTTGTTTGCAAAGTCAGCCTGAATTGAGTCCAACTGCTTAAAAAACAAAGGATATAAGTCGGATTCTTTGTCATAAAGAATTGAAGCCGCCGTACTGCCATAGTTAGTGTAAATAACCGGACCATGAATTGCGGCCAGTTTAGATACCCCAATAATCCGGACGAGTTTGGCCCAAGTTGCGAAGATGGGCAGATTTTTTTCGCCTGCCAATCGAATCACCTGTTTTGCCGGTGACATAATACTACCATAAATGCGGTTCCAGTAGGAGTTCCAGCGGATATAATAAGTGGTATTATTTACATTACCCACAAAATCTGTTGGTGTGCCCATAAAACCCATCCAATTATCATAACAAAGGTCTTCTTCAACCTGGTGCCCATTCAGGTTGAAAATCATTCCCGAAAAAGGAGATCCTACCAGGTTAAAATCCTGTTCAAGCAGTTCATCTGATATTTGGTTCGGGTTCTGATTAATGCTTTCAAAATTTTTAGTGCAAGAACCGAATGTAATCAGGCATGCTATTCCAATAACTAAATATTTCATATTAATTAGTTTAACCATTTTAGAATGTAAATTTCACATTAAAACCAAATTGTCTCGTTGCGGGCAAACTAAATACATCATTTGATTGCATAGAGTTGTTGGTACTCATGGCCGCTTCAGGATCATACGGGGCTTTTTTGTAGAAGAAAAATAAATTTCTTCCAATCAAAGAAACAGAAGCATCTTTGAATACAGGATTGGGATTTTTAGACCGGAAGGTATAGCCCAGTACCAATTGACCCAGGCGCACATTCGTTCTGGAATAAATATAGGGCTCCATAATTTTATTTCTGTCGCCAATGGCAGAATAATAGGTTGCCGGATCAAGTTTGGTAACTTCAGTTGACCCCATAATAGCATTAATAGGTACATACCCCAGGTCTCTTGCTGCGGCACTCCTTTCACTTACACCATATGAATCAAGAAACGCTTCGGTTTTTGAGAATGCGACGCCACCAAATTTTCCATTGATCAAAAAGCTGGCAAAGAAATTATGGAAGGTAAAATTGTTGTTCCAGCCCAGCAGGAAATCAGGGTTTACGTTACCAACTTTTTCCATGTTAGCAGCTTTTGTTGGTGTAGGGGCTGAGGTTTCTTTATTAGTCAGCACAATCTGACCTTTATCATTTCTTGCAAATTTATAAATATACACATCGTTAAACGAGCCGCCGGCTATGATAAGCGAAGAGAAACCTTCATCACCGCCAGAAAGGTTTCCTGAGGTTGCCGCAACATACCCCGGATTAGACGCTATTAATTCAACAATTTTATTTTTGTTTTGTGAGCTGTTGATAGAGGTGCTCCAACTAAAGTTTACGCTCCTTATAGGTTCTGCATTTAAAGAAAGTTCAAATCCACGATTGACGATCTTTCCGGCATTTACATAATAAGTTGTATATCCGGAGCCCGAAGGTGCTGCAAGTGTCAGGAACTGGTTGGTGCTGACATCCTTATACAAAGTGAAATCCAAGCCGATCCTGTTATGAAAAAATCTTATTTCAGTACCATATTCAGTACCTACAATCTTTTCTGGTTTCAGGTTGGTAAAAGGCACTTGGGTATTTCGGTTGATCCCTCCAATGCCTGTTGACAGGTTACCTGTTCCTCCAATTGAATTCCATGGATTTACTACATTATAAGGTACTTCGTTAGCTGTCTGGCTTAGGGAGGCCCGCACTTTAAAGAAGGAAATCACCTCTGGCAGCCTAATCATCTGGCTGATTACAACGCTCGCTCCTACAGAAGGATACAGGTAGGACTCATTACCGGTAAGTGCCAGTGTAGACGCCCAGTCGTTGCGGGCAGCAAGGTCAAGAAATGCATAGTCTTTAAACCCAATTGTAGCATTTGCAAAAGCGCCTTGTTTAATTGTCTCGTTGATTGTTTTGTTAAACATCACGTTGTTTGGAAAGTTAGCGAACGTGTAAAAGTTGGGATATTGTAATGGGTTTGTACCCGCACCATTATCCACATTCATGCCATCATTGAAGACATTCTTCTGGTAAGCCAGTCCCGCTAATGCGGCAAGACTAAAGTCACCGAAGGTTTTATTGTACGTCAGAATACCATCAGTATAAAGAGACTGATCTGTATATTTTGTATAAATCCATCTACCATTTGCACTCACACTTACCGAGTTTCCGGCGGCGGCATAACGGTAATCTCTTTCCAGGGTATTGTAGTCAATGTTTCCTCTAACTTCAAACTTAAGGCCCTCAGCGATCTGATAGGATAACTTCAGGCTTGCAATAGCTCGTTTGGAAGTTGCCACCTTAGGATTCTTATAGAGTTCCCAAAAGGGGTTGTTTTGTTTTTCTTCAGTAGAGTACCAATTCATTTTATACAGGTTCCTGGTACTGTCAAATACCTGGTAATTGTTTTTAAAGTAGTTGAAATCCTTGTCTCTTCCAAACAGGAATAGTCCTGTAAGCGGATTATTATAGTATCCAGCACCCGGGCGATTCTTTGATTTTTCCGAAGCGAGGATTACGTTGGAGCTGATCACCAGCTTATCGTTTAGTAATTTTGTGCTTTGATTAAACGAAAAGTTGTGTTTGGTGTAGCTATTTGTTGGCATTACGCCGGTTGCGGAGGTATTGGCATAAGAAAAGTATGCTGTAGTTTTGTCATTGCCGCCGTGTATAGCCACTGAATTTGTGTAGGTGCCACCTGTGCGGAAGAAGTCATTAATATAATCCTTTTGATAACTATCCGATGAAATATTTTGAACCGGAGACTTTCCCGTAAAATTGATCAGGTCTGTATTTACGAATCCTGAGGAAGTAGCAGTTTTCATTTTGGGATACACCCAGCTATAATCTCCACCTGTTGTTCCATACCGATATTGAAAATCGGGAAGATTGGCTACTTTATCAAAAATAGTGCTTGAGCTGAAGTCTACTGACGCTTTTCCGGATTTTCCTTTTTTTGTTGTGATCAGGATAACGCCATTGGCACCCTGGCTCCCATAAAGGATAGCGGCGTTTGCGCCACGTAATATGTTTACACTTTCAATGTCTGCCGGATTGATCGCCGAAAGACCATCACCGCCGTCAGTACCGCCATAAGAGCCGGGTTGGCCGGTCTTATTGTTAACCATCGGGATACCATCAATAACATAGAGTGCTTCGCTAAGCCCGGTAAGTGATTTGTTGCCTCTCAGCACAGCTTTGGTGGATCCGCCAGGACCAGAAGTATTGATCTTAATGTCGAGACCCGCTGCCTTACCGCTAAGTGCATCTACAAAGTTTGTGTTAGATGCTTTTCGCAACTCATCGCCATTCACCGTCTGTGCTGCATAGGTCAAAGCCTTTTTCTCACGTTTAATACCTAATGCCGTTACAACTACTTCTTGCAAAGCAGCCGTACTGGCAGACATTTTAACAGAAACATTACTTTCTGAGGCAGCTACAGCCACTTCCTTTTTCTCGTAACCAACTGAAGAAATTTCAAGTACAATATTTCCGTTGGGAACAGACATGCTGAATTTACCATCAACATCTGTAAGAGTCTGAATGTTTTTACCTTTAACTTTTATAGTTGCTGAAGGTATTGCATTATTGTCAGCATCCGAGACTTGCCCGCTGATCTGGCGGGTTTGTGCCGACACAAAATTTGCTATTAACATGAATAGCAACAGTAACCTGAATTTGGCCATAAGTGTCAATTTTAGTTTTAGAAATAATAACAATTAAGGATGATTGAAAATCATTAAGTTTCTTTTACGATTTTTATCTAGTATAAAATAATTATCAACTACAAGAGCTGCCGCACCATTCAGTGACGCATTCCCACCCAGCCGTGATATTTTTACTTGTGTACTTTCCAATATCCTCGGGATACAAAACCGGTGTAAAGCCTGTTCTATGGGTGCCATCAGGATTTTTCCCGCATTTGCCCCTTGTCCACTCAGCACTATCAGTTCGGGGTTTACAATATGTACCAAAATAGCCAGACCCTTTCCTATCTTATACGCCATATCGGTAAGCAGGTCAATCGCATCCGGGTCACCCTGGTTTGCAGCAGTCATTATAGACTTGCTTACCTGCTCATAATTACCTTCAAAATTTATCCCTGAAGATCTTCTTCCTTTAATTTTATCAATAGCTTTATCTACTATTACCTTTAAAGTTGCTTCCGTTTCGAGACAACCTCTTTTGCCACATTCGCAAAGTTTATCACTCTCACTTATCGGTATATGACTGAACTCTCCCGCATATCCTGCACTACCTCTGAAAAGCTGATTATCTATAATCATTCCCAACCCAACGCCCCAGCCTATATTCACCACCATTACATTTTCGCAATTCTTGGCGTGTCCGAATCTTAGTTCTGCAAGCGCTATTACACTGGAGTCATTATCAATAACTACCGGAAGATGGAGGAGTTGTCCCAACCGATCTCTTAGATTTACCTTTGCATCCTCAACAGGTAAGTAGGTATAGTTGATGCCTTCTTTAATATTTATAAATCCCGGCATCCCAATCCCAACTCCTAAAATATCTTCACGGTTTATTCCTGCCCTTTCAATAGTGTCATTAATAAATTCAACCAGTATTTGTAAAGACCTGTCGTTGCCCGACAATATTATCTCACGGGTTTCAGTTGGAAAAAGGTTCTTTTGCTGGAGGTTGCTTATGTTTACCTTAGTCACTATTTGATCCATTGCAACCGTAACAATGTACTTCTTATCAGGGTTGAGACTATATATCCGCGGACGCCGTCCGCCACTTGATGGAGCATACCCGGTTTCAAACAGATAGCCGGATTTAATAAGTAATTCAATTCCTTTAGAAATAACCGGAATACTCTTTCCTAACGTTTCACTTAATTCTGCACAGGATATGTTTTGGTTATAATAAAACTCCCGAAAAATCTGGTACTCTAAAAAACTATTTAAGTCCCTCAAGCTTTATTATAAATTTTGGTTTGTTAACCAAACTTACTAAATCAATTTAAAAAGTATTAACATTTGTTAACTTTTTTCAAAAATTTCATTTTTTTCAAATGTAAGCGGCAAATACAAAGAACAAATTAAAAAACTTTAAAAGGTTGCCTGAATTCTTTAACAAATTGATGGTTTGTACTGCCATCATCTCCAAATCTTCCGAAAGGGTTTTGGATTTTCGCTGCCTAACTACCACAAAAATGTACCTACAGCACCACCATTCAGTTTTACAGGTATAACATTAGTTCCACACCTGATCCAAAAATTAGTTGCTGATTCCTTTTCATTTAATACAATTAAAACTGTTTTTCCATCCTCTGTTTTAAATGCAACATTCGGTAAGGAAGCAGGTTGAGTAGAGTCTATATGTACAGACCCGGGTCTTATGAACTTTGCTGCATGGGCTATGATATAATAAGCGGGATTTCTTTTTACAATATTTCCGTCAATAGTAAGAGCGCCGAGACACTCCGTACAGCCGCCGGGAGTGTGGGGAGTAAGCCTTGAATCTGATGCCAGGTTCCACTCCAGAGCAATCTTACACCAGTTGCGCATAGCACCTATAATTACGTTCCTGGTATGCCATGCAAGATCGGCCTTCAAATTGCCCGGGGCACCAATCCATTGTTCAGTAAAATACAGGTTCTTACCGGGATGGGCATTGTGAACTGAAGTAAGCGTATCAATATCACCTGCATAAAGATGAAACGCTGATCCATCCACATATTCTGCCGCAGTTGTATCATTTAATATGGTTAGCGGATACTCAGGGTGATTAGCATTATGATCATACACTATTATTTTGGTGGGTATCCCGTTTGATTTAAAAACGGGTCCGAGATTTTTCTTAATAAAATCCCTTTGTTCAATGGCGGTCATCAGCATACTGGGGTTGTTGCCCGGATGGAGGGGTTCATTCTGCACAGTAATAGCGTCAATTAAAATTCCCTCCGCCCGCATTGCCTGTATATATTTCACAAAATATCTGGCATATACATCATAATATTCCGGCTTCAAATTTCCACCAACAGTACTGCTGTTTGTTTTCATCCACACCGGTGGCGACCAGGGTGTTGCCAAAATTTTGATAGCAGAGTTTATAACAAGTATTTCCTTGAGTATAGGAATGAGGTTTGCGGTATCGGGGGCAATGCTGAATTTTTCCAAACTTATATCCGTATCTCCCTCCTGAAGATCATCATAAGAAAATGGCAAAGCATCAAGGTCTGAAGCACCGATACTTATACGCAAATAGCTTACTCCGATTGATGCATCATCGGTGGAGAAAAGTTCTTTCAATATATCAGCCCGGGCATTTTTATCCATTTGATGCAGGTGCATGGCACTCCCGCCGGTAAGAGTATATCCGAAACCATCAATGGTCTGATAGGTTTTTGTGCTATCAATAAAGATTACAGGATAATTATTTGATGCGGCTTCAAATGTAGGAACAGGTTCCTGTTTTTTGAAAAGTATCCCGGCAGCCGGATCGGTTAGCCACAAAGTAGCCGCACGGGAAGCACTCTTAACTGGGATTGATTTCCGGTTGCACGACAGGCAGGTAAGAAAGCACAGAACAATAACAGGAGATATTATTTTACAACACTGGGACATGGCAGGCATCTTAGTGGTGAACAAGATAATACTTATACTCAGTTTTGCCCCGGCAAATTCATGGCATCTGCCTGTTAATCGTCTTTCAGCTTTGGGTTTTCTTTGTGTCTTTCTGCATCACGATAATTTTTTTTCTCAAAATTCTTTTGCAGCGCTTCGGTTAGGTTCACACCGGTTTGGTTGGCCAGGCATAGCAATACCCACAGTATGTCAGCCATTTCATCTGCGATCTCTTTTCCTTTATCGCTTTCTTTAAAAGACTGCTCCCCATAAGTTCTTACCATCAGTCTCGATAATTCGCCTACTTCCTCCATCAGTATACCCAGGTTGGTGAGTTCACCAAAATAGCGTACGCCTGTGGTCTTTATCCATTCATCTATCTGCTGCTGTGCTTGTTCTATTGTCATATTACAGTTTTGTTTGAGTGGTGGGTGGTAAGCTTTGAGCTATGAGTGCCCTAAGCCCACGGCTCACAGCCCCAAGCCCATTACCCTAAAACACAACCCTGAAACTTCCAAATATGCCGAAGCGTTGAAAAGTTTTATCAGGAAGGGGCTTTGGTAATACCCGCCAAATGAAATCAAGCCGGAAAATCTTAAAAATATTGTCTACACCGGTTCCAATCTCCATATAGGGTTTGCCACCGAGGGATTTAAACCCTGTTCCAGCAGTATCTGTATTATAAGCAAGATTCTCAGGACTAAGTCCACTCCACAATATTTTTGCTCCCCAAAATTGGCGAAACTTAAGCATCCGGGTTAGGGGTATAAATCTGAATAAACCATTCCCAATATTATGTTCCACATTAATTCCCGAATACCAGTCTGCAAGGAATTCGTACCGGGGCATCATATTGAAAGCATACTTGTTATAATACCAGGTATTATTGCCGGGTGGAATTTCCAAAAGTGTATAGGGCAGGGTGCCAAATGTTTTGCCCGCATACAAGTTATAATATATACTACCGTAAGGAGGTATTTTTTTATAATCAGAAATGCTGCCGCCAATCTTTTGATAGTTATAACTGCTATTAAACAGTCCCGAGATTCCCTTGGTATAGTGCGCTTCAAGGATCGGATAGTCGCTACCCAGGCTTATGCGGTAAAAGTTGCCATCAAGAAATTTTTCGAGGTAGGCAAATCTTAATTTCAATCCGGCTTCAAAAGTATTGAGCGGCTCACCGCCATTTTCGGAGGGGAACATTTGCTTTTCCGGCAGATTGGACAAGGGGGTAAATTTCCTTCTTTGTGTAGTAGCTGTAACAGAAAAACCACTACTCCATTCTTTAAAATATTCCAGTTTTTGCTGTTCTATTTTCATATATCGCAAAGGAATATTTGGCTTTCTGAGTGCAATAGCAAATAAATTATCACTACCCACTTCGTCATAGTACACCTGCCCGTTATCAATATCATTGAGATAAGAAGCAAAAAGCGTAGACCTGGGCGATTTATTAAAAAGATAAAGGGTTTGCAGCCTTCCTTTAAACTTTCCGTCGCCAAACCCATAGGCCAGGTATCCGGTAAAATAAATATGACGATTGAAGCCGGTATTGGTACCAAGGTCAAAGCGAAGCCTGGGTCCTTCGTAAGCATTCACAGTAAACCAATTGTACCACGGTCCAATTTCGTAGTTGCCTATATTTTTATACCCGGTACCCAAAAAATAAATCAGGTCAGTAAATCTTTTAAAACTCGGCATCGCCATCAGGGTATCAATCATCTTATATATCCCTTTTTCAGTACCTGTTAAAGAGTCATGCCTCGCTTCCTTCCAATATTCGTCGGAATGATTATGCGCCGAATCAGCAAGCACAATTTCCTCGCGTAGTTTGTTACTGTCCAGCACTGTTTGTACAGAACTATCATTTATGACAATATCCCTGTAAGTACTCGTCTTTCTTCCGATAAAGTTTAGTCTCTTTTTATCAAGCAACACAAAATCTGCCACAAACTTGTCTTTTGCCAAGAACCAGACAGAATCATTTACCAGTTGATATTCCTGTACTAAGTCAAGCTTTTCTACAAAATTTATATTAGCAAGTTCGGAAACCCGTAGATTCATTTTCATCACGGCAAAAGAAGAATCGGCAATCCAGGCATCCCCTTCAAATGTGCTTTCCCCTTTATGTTTGGGTGTAAATACAAAATGAAAAAACCTGTTTCCGCCTATATATTGTGTGTCAGGAACCCGATAATTATAGTATGCAGATCCATTGTCGCTGATAGGGCTCACAAAATCTTTATCAAATACCGGAATAAAATTTTTATAAACATTTACATTCTGATACATGCCTCCAAGCAATTTACTTATACTTGGGCTGTTAAACCCTATTGTTTTAACGGCTTTAATCACCTCCCTGGTTTTCTTCGGGTTTCTCTGATAATAATAATCAGACAGTGATTCTGTTAAGTATAGCGGGAGTATGGGTTTCGATTCAGTAGTTGAATCAATATTCTGATTGATAACCTTTCTAAATGGTTTTAAAATAGTAAGATCTATCAATTTATTATTCTTTACATCATTGAGGTCTGCCTCCAGCTTATTGTATAATTCATAAGAATAATTTTCAAACCGCGACCTGTCATTATACGGTTTATTGCGTACTATTTTCCGCCAGAGAATCACGCCCCTTCCGATTTTGCTTCTGATTACAACTTCATTATTCATTCTACCCCTTTCAAGGTTCACTATAAGGTGCATTTCTTCTGCAGTGGTATCAATAGCCACATAGAAATCTTCAAACCCTACGTAAGTCACCTCCAAAGTGTCGGACGGCCATTTGGGGAGTACAAAAGAAAAATTGCCTGCAGAGTCGCTTAACTTGCCAATAGGAGTGTTTTTGAATTGAATGGAAGCAAAGGGAATTCGCTCCTCACTATGTGCATCCTGTATAAATCCAAAAATTTTTTTTTGCTGAGCATAAATCATATTCTCCCATAGCAATGCCGAAAAAAATACCGTCAGACCAATACAGAATGATTTCCATGTCATACTGCAAAAATAACTACCTGATAACCATAACAAAAAAAGGATGACAATAATTTATGGAAGTATTAAGAAGCTGTTGAACGGTGATTGAAGTATTACGGGAAACTCAAAAAATTCACAATAAAATTTGCGGGAATAAAATTTTAATATTTACTTTGAATTTCAAAGTACTTTTATGTCCGATAAAAATACCGGTTTAGATACCTTAAAAGATATTAAACAGATGATGGAACGCAGCAGCCGTTTCATCAGTCTGAGTGGATTAAGCGGAATAGCTGCAGGGATCTGTGCTTTGATCGGTGCCTGGTTGGCTCATCCTTTAATTAACAATAGTTCAGATCAAAAAGTGTACAACAACTATCATCCTGAAATTATTTCTCTCAGACAATTCATGGGGTATACGCTTTTTCTAATCGCTATGTTCACATTAGTTGCCGCATTTGTACTGGCGCTCATCTTCACATGGATCAAAAGCAAAAAAAATAATGTGCCGATTTGGGGAACTTCTTCAAAGCGATTATTGTGGAATATAGCTATCCCGTTGGTTGCAGGCGGCATCTTTTTGCTTCGTATGATTCAATTGGGCTATTATGGGCTGATAGCGCCCGGTTGTTTAATTTTTTATGGCATGGCACTAATCAATGCGAGTAAATATACATTGGGCGAAGTAAGATACCTGGGGTATAGCCAGGTTATATTGGGATTAATCAATTGCTGGTTTTTGAGCTATGGGTTATATTTTTGGACAATAGGTTTTGGCTTATTGCAAATAATTTATGGAACGTTGATGTGGTGGAAGTATGAAAGATAAGTTTGAGATATGCAAACAGGTATCAGCTATCGAACATTGAACAACTATAGCCGACTGACGGCTGATAACTGATAGCTAAAAAAATAAAATGAAGAATCCGATAGAAAATCTGAATAAAGTATTTGACAGCCGTATAAGGCTGGGTATTATGAGTTCGCTTATGGTAAACGAGGAACTTAATTTTAACCAGCTCAAAGAAATTGTTGAAGTAACAGACGGCAACCTTGCTTCCCATCTCAAAAACTTAGAAGAAAACGGATACATCAAAGTGCAGAAAGGTTTTATCGGCAGAAAAACAAATACAATCTATTCTGTAACTAAAGCCGGAGAGAAAGCATTTAAAACCCACCTTGATGGGCTGGAGAAAATGATTAAATCATTAAGCTGAATTTTTTTTGTTCAATTACTTTGTATTCCAAAGTGCTTTTAAAATATAAAATATGCAAGACAACACATCCGCAGAAAGCTTTCTACACCGAAACCGTATCACAATTAAAGGTTTCATAGTAGGCATACTGATACTTATTATGCTTATCCCTTCTGTTTTTATTATGAACCTTGTGAGCGAGAGGTCAGAAAGACAACGGGAAGTAGCAGCAGAAGTAAGCTCAAAATGGGCAGGAACTCAAACCATAACCGGACCTCTACTGGTGATTCCTTACACTGAAACTGTTCAAAACAAAGACGGGAAAACAGAGGTATTTGAAAAGTATGTTTACTTTTTACCTGATCAGCTATCCATTAACGGCAAATTGCAGCCTGAGATACGGCATAGAAGTATTTTCACGATTGCTGTATATAAAACTGATATCAACATCAAGGGAAATTTCAATGCACTCAATTTTGATCAATTGCATATACCCCAGTCTCTCCTGCATACCGACAGGGCCTTTATTTGCATGGGAATTGACGATTTCAGGGGTATTGAAGACCAGTTAGAGATTCAATGGAATGACAGTATCTTTACATTCAACGCTGGTTTACCGGATAACAGTATTATCCCAGCCGGCGTAAGCACTCCGGTAGTTCTTACAAAAAATATTCGGGGTAACCCATGCAATTTCACAATTCATCTTCGGCTACGCGGTTCTGAAAGGCTGGCCTTTACCCCGGTGGGTAAAACAACAGAAGTACATTTTTCTTCTCCCTGGACAAATCCCTCATTCGATGGAAGCTTTCTGCCGGTAGTTACTCCGGTAGTTAGTGAAAAAGGATTTACAGCCAACTGGAAAGTTCAGCATCTAAACAGAAATTATCCGCAAAGCTGGAAGGATACGAAATACGATATCGCATCATCATCATTTGGCATTACCTTGTTGCAGTCTGTTGACTCATACGCCAAAACAATGCGGTCTGTTAAATATGCTATCCTCTTCTTAGCACTCAGTTTCGGTTTGTATTTTTTTGTTGAAATACTTCAAAAAACCACAGTACACCCGGTACAATATGTATTGATTGGACTGGCATTGAGTATATTTTACACCCTCCTGTTATCCATATCCGAATACCTCCAATTTAATATTGCATATACCATTGCATCAACTGCCACTGTTTTGCTGATAACTTTATATACCAAAACTCTTTTTCACAAATGGAAAATTGCCATACTATTTGGAGGGTTGCTCGCTATGCTGTATGGTTTTATTTTTATTCTGATACAGTTGCAAGACGGAGCATTGCTTTTCGGCAGTATCGGATTGTTTATCCTTATTGCTATCATCATGTATTACTCAAGAAAGATTGAC
Organism: Bacteroidota bacterium; assembly: GCA_018268105.1. Lineage (GTDB taxonomy): Bacteria > Bacteroidota > Bacteroidia > Chitinophagales > Chitinophagaceae > Agriterribacter. Next base: position 45,084 of record JAFDXG010000132.1, read on the forward strand.
TGGTATGAAAAGAATAAAAATGAGGTAGAAACAAATGTCACACTATCCTAAGTTGGACACAAATAGGTCAGGTGAAAATAGACCATAAAAAATAAAAGACACTAAGAAGTAACAGTTAATTATGTTTAATTCTTTACTACAATCAAATTGTTATGCAAATATTCAATGCTTTTAAATATGCTTTTCAGGGAGTATATGTATTCTTCAGCAAAGATTTCAATGGCAAAATAGAGTTTGGATGTGCAATTGTTGCCATCGCAGCAGCATTCGTACTGCATATCTCAACAGTAGAGTGGATAGCAGTGCTCTTATGCATCGCAATGGTTTTATCTCTGGAAATGATAAACGCCTCTGTAGAAAAACTTTGTGATATGGTAGAACCCGGATTTCACCCTACAATAAAAACGATTAAAGACATTTTAGCAGGTGCGGTATTGCTATCTGCCTTTGTTAGCCTGGCTATAGGTCTTATTATTTTCTTACCAAAAATTATTATTCAAATTAACTGATATGAAAAACACTTCCGCAGCATATAGCATCCTTTATGTATCATTATTATGTTCTGTTGTATTGATTGGTATGCCAATAATGTATACCGGGAGCTGGCATTTTATATCGCTTATCTGGAATTTGTTCCTTGCAGTAATTCCCTTTGCAGTAAGCAGGGCTTGCTGTAAAAGTGCTCCTATATTCATACTATGCCACGAATGCACAAATGCGTCTGCGGCGCGTTTGAGCATTACATTCGTGTAATTGTACTTTGTATCAAAATACTGCAAACATTTTGAAAAATTATAACCAGACCCTTGCAGCAGTGTTACTGGCAGATCAAATCCGATATAGAAATAACACACTATATCTTTTACAATCATTTATGAATCTCCACTACATATTCGTGCATTCGTGGCTTAGTTGTATCTGTTCAATAAGTAATCTTTCAGACGGCTGGAATTAGTCGGGAAGAACTACCCCACTTCCCCAATTTATTAGGTATCAATTGTTATTCAGCAAGCTCTAAGTAAACTGGCAAAAATTAAAACTCTAATTTTTACCGGTTCAAATAAAATACTTACGTTGTTTAGAAATCTAACCCCAGTGAAAAATACCAGATGGGCTTGCCTTTAAAAAATCCTGAGGCCATAGGCCAACCGGCATCCAGTCTGAGGAAATAACCAAGTAAAGTACTCCTTGCCCCAAAGCCATAACCACCCACAAATGGAGAACTTTTAATAGCCACCTGCACCGGAGGGTTACCATAGGTCATTGTTATATTTTTTAGATTATTGTATGCCCCATTCCAGGCAGTTCCAAAATCAACAAATTGTATAAGCTGAAAGTTTCTCAGAAATGCATTATTAATAGGCCGGCTCATCAAAGTGGTAAACACCGGCAATCTGAATTCACTGTTTAACACCGCAGCATTGTTTCCATTTGCTGCATTTTGTCTGTATCCGCGCATATTAACAGCCAGCGACTGATAAGCATACGTCTGATCAGCGGCAGGTTTATTGCCATCATTAAATTTCGGCCACATCCAGCCATCGGTACCACCCAGGAAGTATACAATTTTCTGACTTCCCCAGGAAATATCGAGTGCGGCCCTTCCGGCCCAAATAAAATTGCGATATATCGGGTAATAATATCTTATGTCCGTACCCACATTCCAGGTGAGTTTGCCCTGCCTGTCTTTAGTAATATCCGTATTGATATCAGTATATATTTTATAGCGGAGTCCATGCCATATATTCAATGCCGGAGTAATGGTATTATCATGCACATATTCCAGGTGGGTCATCAGGGAACGCATTACTGTATCCTGAAAACGAAGTGAATTAAGATCGCCAATATATGTTTTGATTGTTCCCCTGTCATTGCGATAGGCTATGTTTGCCCTCACGCTGCGTACTCTGTCAATTGGGTAGGTAAGGTTTACCTGGTAAATATTTGTAAATAATTTATTAGGATAATAATTCTTACCATCCGGGTCATTTGACGGGTATAGGTTATAGTTAGATACTGTAGAACGGTAATAAGAAAGTCCCCAGTCTAAGCGTTTGCGCAAATTGTAAAAACTAAATAATACATCTTTATCTTCAAGGTTAAGTCCCAGCCTGAAGCCACCAATAAATTTAATATCTTCAAACAGATCTGAAACACCAATCCGGAAAATCCCGCTCAGGTTAGAATTGCCATTGGTAAGGTATATAGGGCCGCTTCCTCCGCCATAGGGTTGCCAGCGCGTCATCAATACCGAATTGTTGAATCCGGTAACGGAGTAATCGGTAGAGAATTTTAAACGGTAGTCATATAGTTTTGCCTTCGACAAAACGGTTTGTTCCGGTTCCTGTTGTTCCGGTTCCATCACCTTTCCAATTACGGCTGTGGTATCATTAGCAAATTCACTCTGGAAAAAATCATTTGGCTTTATTATACTATCTACTGCTGCAGGCTGATATATAGTTGCACCTCCTTTTACTGTTTTCTCATCCTGCAATACCTTCTTCATATATTCGGTGGGGCGTACATTGATATTTCTTTTCTTTAAAGCATCCTCATTCACCCTCAGCTTATACAGCATCTTCAGGTTTCCCTCCTGTCTCACTTCAGAAACCTGGCCACGATCGCCTGCAATACGCGTTTCCTGCAGCCCACTTTGATAATTGGTGATAGGGAATGAATATGCGGAATCTGTTGTTACTGCCATATAGCCTATTGAATCTGGTTCTGTTTTATTCCAGACTTTAAGAATAGAATCCAAATCCTGCGAATCGGGATTGCGCAGCAATTCATCACCCACTTTGTAAATAGTATCAAGCCCGGCCCTTTTGGTGGTAAAGAACCCTGCATAACGATTGGCAATACCCATTTCATCATTTACGAAAGTAAAATGGTTGGTATTATATTGCATTGGGTAACGGGCATTGCCGTGCTTCACGTCAGTAAGTTTAGTAATTTGCCGGAACTCACTATTATTCCAGTTGTTTACCATGAAGATATTGTAGGGATAGTTAGAAGGCAAAACTGTATCACTATTTACTGCGCTGCCTGTTGGGCGATTGGAGGAAAAGATGATTCCCGTCTTTCCGGGGAAAGCTGCAAAAGTAGGATCAAGATCATCATATACATCGTTGGTAATCTGCTGAAGTGTCCCCTCCTGTATCTTGTACACAAAAATATCAGAATGTCCGTCTTTTACCGCACTGAGTAAAAGGGTATTCTGATCAAGCATATACTTCACATCATTGATCTGGTCAAGTTCATCCGGAAGTCCTTGTTTAGTGGTTTTGAGTCGTTTTACAAGATCGTATACAAACATGCGTAGTTTGTTCTTGTGCATATATACCACTACCAGCTTTTCCCCTTTTGGATCCCAGGCAAGCTGTGGATAGTTGGGGTTGATTTCATTTTGATTATCTAATACTCCCGAATGCAGTAATACTTTTCTTTTATATCCAAAATCTTCAAGTTCTATGCGGTAAATACCCTTTTTATATCTTACTACTGCATAGGCATTGCTTCTTGGTGCAGGGTTAGCCTGAAAGCGATAATAATCAAGATTTTTCCCCACTTCTTCAATGGCCACTATATTGCCCTTGGGTGTGTTACGCCTTCCTTTCAGGTCTTTATAGTATTTGTCAGATTCTTTTTCCATAAATTCGGCCAGCACATCTTTGAATTTCTTTTTTGTTACTTTCATGCTGGCAGAGTTCAGGCTTTTATAAATCCTTGCCAGATAAAGCAAATAAGTAACATTATCTTTTCGGTAATTGTCTGCCATATAATGCCAGAAGGCATGCCCGGCAAGGTCTGGTTTATCAAAAGCAAACTGGTAAAAGGTTCTGTAGTCCCCGGACAAGAGTGCAGACTTCAATTTGTCATCCAACTCTGGGCTCCAGTTTTCAGCCGCATACATTACATAGCCGTCTGTAAGCCATTTGGGAAGATCAAGTAGCGCCTGGTTACTGGCAAATTCACCAAGGTCATCACCGAACAACAGGTTTTCCACCAAAGTTTTTGCAATGCCCTGTCTTATCTGTTTCTTAAGATTTTCATGATCGCCATTAAAGTAGACAATCATTTTATTGTTTACAAACTTGGTAACACCACCGGTATTTTGCCAGTCAATACCTAATCCGATATTAGATTGCTGCAGATCATTAAAGCTGTTATATACAACAATATTTATTCTCCGTTGAGATCCGTATTCTACAAAATCTTCCAGTCCCGGCAATTCTTTTTCTGCCAGTTGAGCAGCATACTTACCCAGTGCCAGTCCATTTTGTGAAAAATATACATTGAAGTTCCTGGTTTGATAATAACGCCATTTGAATTTTTCAAATTGTATCCTGTTCTTTCCGAATTCCACAGCATTTACCTGCGCGTTTGCATTGCCGGTATATAGAAACAGACAAAAAAGTATTGCAATGAATCCAAAATAAGAGCGAAGCCAGTTCTGTATTATTCCCATAATTTCGTGCATTCTTGTAATAAAATTAGCGTTTTTAACATACAAAAGGTCAATATGTTTGTTGTTAAAGTTTTCATATTTAGCCCTGTTCAGGAGAATACTTATATTCTTTATAATGAGCACAAAGATTGTATTATTATTGATCCCGGTTGTTATTATGATAACGAAAAGGATGAATTGGCCTTTTTCGTGGAAAGTAACGGGTTAACCCCCAGGTTGTTGTTGAATACACATTGCCATCTTGATCATGTATTTGGTAATAAGTGGGTAGCAGAAAAATACGGATTAATACTTCACCTTCACGAAAAAGAAAAAATAGTTTTTGACAATGCGCCCGTTTTCGGATTGAGTTGGAATTTGCCATTTGACAATTATATCGGTGACCTTAATTATCTACAGGAAAATGATATTGTTCGGTTGGCAGAGGATGAGTTGGAAGTGTTTTTTACACCCGGACATTCTCCGGGCAGCATCGTATTTTACTGTAAAAAACAGGGTTTTGTAATAGGGGGGGATGTATTGTTTAGAATGAGTATCGGCAGAACGGATCTTCCCGGCGGCAACCATCAAACATTATTGAACAGTATCCGCAAAAAATTATTTGTGCTGCCCGATGATGTGATAGTTTACCCAGGTCACGGAGATACAACCACTATTGGTTTTGAAAAGAAAAATAATCCGTTTTTGAATTGATTACTGAAAACTGAAGGCTATTTGCTGATTGCTTAATGTCTCAATTCATCTGTCTTGTGTAAGCTTTGATAAAAAGCGCTCCTAAGTTTTTGTGCGGAGGAATATAATTGTCAAATCTTTCTTTGGCGTCGCCCGAAGTGAACTTCTGTGAAAGATCTTTCCAGATAGCAATCCAGTCTACGCTCTTTCCTTCTCTCAGGTCGTCATTTATCGCTTTTAAAATAGGTTCATTTATCACCCGTGTACCCACCTCTTTTGAAGATATGATATGTGCATCAGGGCAGGTTCTTAATACGTCATCAAGATTATGGAACCCGCCACAGGAACCCAATATTACAATTTTGGATGTGGGAGGCAGATTACGAATAGTAGAGCCCACCCAATAACTATGGCCACGATGAATGGTAATGCTTGGCTCAAGCCTGTGCTTTTCCATATAGGTAGTAAGATGCATCTGTGCAACAGAATCAAGCCCTTTTTCATAATCAAGGGGCAGGTTTGCGTAGATATATACCGGTTTGCCTTTTGCAGATTTAATTTCAACCCATTCAGCATTTTTTTTCACCTTCCAGTCTGAGCCGGTAAACAAGCTCATAAAATTGGCATAAGATTCCTTGCCATCCTTATCTCCATAGAAGTATACTTTTTGCACAATTCGCCCACTGTCATCAGTCAGTGCAGAATAATCCAGCCTATAAACAGGCGGTATATGCAGTCTGGCGGATATATCTATACTACTGTCCTGTGAAGATTGAAAAATTGTTTGAAGGATATCATAAATGACAATGGTCCGTTTGTCCTGAGTCTTTTTTCCTTCCATCAGGTTTTTCTCAATCTCCTGGTCAATCAATCTTTTCACCAATGGATTACTGATGCTGCCATAGGAATCCGCTACATCAACCGCATCTTCAAGTGTACCTGTTTTTTCGAGACCTCTTACAAAGGCCATCATGAGTCGCTGAGAACTACTGTCCGGCATTGTTGCCAGAAATTCATCCAGCTTGTTATACCCGGCTGCAAGTTTTATAAATTTTTTGAAGCGGTCAAAATGTACATTCATTAAAAGGGTATCTCCAGAAGGAGTAGCCATTTTTTCCATCATCCTGTTATATACTCCTTTATAACTCGATGTGTAAATTACATCCTCGCCCAATACTATAAGGTAATATAGCTCCTGCGGAGTAAGCGGATCAAGTATTTTAAATCTAATATTGTCGGGAGAATCGTGCAGTGCATTAATTTGTTCTATAAATACATTCTCAGCCCTGTCTTTCAGTTTGGCAATGAGTTTGTCATAAGCAATAGGTGTATCTTTTTTTATCAGTCGCTGCATATAGGCATTCTGTACTCTTACAAGCAGTTTGTAGTATTGAACATTGTCACCCATTACATCAAAAATATCCTGAAGAGAAAGACGACCATGTACGATTTCATCAAGGAAAGGATAATACTGTTGCCCGCTTTTGCTGTTTGCAACAGATGCTATCGCCTTTACCAGTGAGTCGCTATTTCTGCGTATCAGGCGCCCCACATTCGTTTTGGTAGCTGCGGCATAATCGTACAACTGATTAGGGTTGCGATGTGCTACGGCCTGCACCAGGCTATCGGCAAATGGTACATTAAAATACTGCTCAAGCATTGGCAGCACTTTATCCGGATTGTTTTTGCAAAATTTCCGGAACAATATATTTTTTGAATTGACAATTCCCGGATTTTCATAAAAAACACTTACATCACCATTGATATTGATATTACCAACTTCATAGGGAGCTTGTTCCACTATAGGGCTGATATCTTCTTTTCTGATGTCAGCATCCATCAGGGTTTTATAATTGTTTATCAAAGCATCTGCAAGTATAGGATTGAACGTTCTGTTGCGACATCCGGTGTTAAACCCTTTCAGCAGGTTTTCCAGTCCACTCAGATATTTTACTTTTAGCCTGTGATCAAGATTGGTGGCAGATTCAATAGAATCTCTCAAGGCATTTACCTTGCCCACAAGGGCATTAGTAACAAAATCATTGATCTCTGCATTGTGAGACACCCTAATTGTTGTGCCATCTCCGCCTTTGTAATGCAAAGCAATCTTTTGCTGCTTCTCAATATTTTCATGATACCTAATGCGGGTAATATCAATCTTCTTCTTTAATGTATCTGCTTCGTTACCCAAAACGGTAAAGCCGGAAATACACATTAATATGATAACAAAAAATTGTCTATACATAAATAGCAAACTGCTACAAAATTAGGATAAAGGGGCTTGCTTATTTGATAAAAAGTGGAACAGCCTCAATTAGTAACGATTAATCATCAATTTTAGTGCTAAAATTAAACTCATGAATAACAATTTCGTAATCCTGCCTTTTAGGTGCAAATAAACAGTAAGATTATTTTTGCGTAAACTTATTGTTAAGATGGAGGAATACGCAAAAAAAATCCTGATCGCCGATGATGAGCCAGATATACTTGAGATACTGAGCTATAATCTGAACCGGGAAGGATATAAAACATTAACAGCTAAAGACGGAGATGAGGCAATTCACAAAACAAAACTGTTTAAACCCGACCTTATTATGCTGGATATAATGATGCCGAATAAAAATGGCATGGAAGTATGCAGGTTATTAAGATCCGATGCGGCATACCAGGACACATTAATTATTTTTCTTACGGCACTCAGCGATGAAACTACACATATTAAAGGGCTGGAATATGGCGCCGATGATTTTATAAGTAAGCCGGTAAGCCCTAAAGTACTGGTGAGTAAGGTAAATTCACTTTTCCGCAGAATTCAAAAACCGGATGAAAAACTGCTGCAGGCCGGTAATATCATCATTGACTCAGTAAAGTTTATAGTTGTAGTGGACGACCGTGAAATCATATTAGCCAAAAAAGAATTTGAATTATTATATCTGCTCGCTACCAGACCCGGAAGGGTTTTTCTGCGAAATGAAATATTAAATCAGATTTGGGGAACTGATGTAATAGTAGGAGACCGGACCATAGATGTACATATTCGCAAGATTCGTCAAAAACTTGGCATAGATTGTATAACAACCGTAAAAGGAGTAGGGTACAAGTTAGTTGTATAATTTTGATGTAAATAATGCTTGATACCAAAAATATTTCGCCACAGCAATTAGCCGGCTATACGGCATTGCTGATTTCTCTGCCCGTCGCCGGTCTAGTATTCTTTATAGAGCCGGTGTGGTGGATAAGTATTGTATCTTTTATTGTAGTACTGACAGGAAGTTACCTGCTTATTTTGTACACATTACAACGATTTATTTACCGGAAAATAAAGTTGATTTATAAATTTATTTATCAAACAAAAGCCAGTAAACGGGAGGAGTTTTATTATAAAAATATACTGCCCCCTAAAAGTATTGAAGAAGTCAGCCAGGATGTAGAACAATGGGCTGAACAGCAAAAAAAGGAAATTGAAGTGCTCAAAGCTAATGAAGCATATCGTAAGGAATTTCTCCAAAATTTATCTCATGAACTTAAGACACCAATTTTTGCCATTCAGGGATATGTGGAAACATTGCTTGGTGGCGCAATGGAAAACCATGAACTTGAAACAAAATTCCTACACAATACTTCCAAAAATGTATCGCGCCTGGTAAATCTTTTAAACGATCTGGATGAAATTACCAAACTTGAAAGTGGTGAACAGGTGCTTAACAAAGTTAATTTTATTTTACAGGAGCTGATCAAAGAGGTGTTTGATTCACTTACTGTGCTGGCTGCCAAAAAAGGAATAAAACTTAGTATTAAAAAAGGTTGTGAAACTCCGCTTACAGTATATGCCGACAAAGAAAAAATAAGACAGGTATTAATTAACCTTACAGACAATGCTATTAAATATGGTAAAAATAATGGCAATGTTATTGTGAGCGCCTACATAACAGATGAAAAACATGTTTTAATTGAAATAAGCGACGACGGAATTGGCATAGCTGAGGAACATATACCGCGTATTTCAGAAAGGTTTTACCGAACGGATGCTGCAAGAAGCAGAAAGGAAGGGGGAAGCGGATTAGGCCTGGCTATTTGCAAGCATATTATTGAAGCTCATGGTAAAAGTATGCATATGCGAAGCAAGCTGAATGTTGGAACCACATTCGGGTTTATTTTACAAAGCAGAAATGAATAAGAAGGTACGTATAATTACCTATAACCATTCGATATCCTTTGCGTAAAAATACGATACAACTCCTTGTATAACTTCATTTTAAGCCGAAAAATCTTGCAAAAACAAAAAAACATTGTAACTTGGCCCCAGTTTTCATAGGGTACGGATTAAAAACGGGCCAGGGTTTCTACCCCGGCCCAACTAATTTAAAATTGTATTTTTTATGTATCTGTTTCCCTCTTACTTCAAAGTGCTTACAAATTAATTTTCTCAAAACTGTAACCTTTCTCTGTATAAAATTTCAAAATTCTTGGCAACGTATATTTCATACGACTATAGGCTTTTTCGCTGTCGTGGAATACAATAATACTCCCGGGTCTTGCATTAAGAGATACGTTTTTTAAACATTGTTCCGGTGTTACAGCAGTATCAAAATCGGCACTTAGCACAGACCACATAATAACCTTCATATTAAAATCCTGAGTAAGATGCTTCAACTGCAATTTTGATATTTTACCATACGGGGGACGAAAAAGAGTGGAATCTATATACTTTTTTGCTTTTGCAATATCTTCAAAATATTTCCGGTCATTTGTTTTCCAGCCATTCAAATGGCTAAAACTGTGGTTACCTGTAGTGTGCCCTTCATTCAAAATCTGGCTGTATATACCACTATGTTGTTCTACATTTTTTCCTATACAAAAAAAAGTAGCTTTTGCGTTAAATTTTCTGAGTTCTTCCAAAACAAAAGTTGTTGCTTCAGGGTGAGGTCCGTCATCAAAGGTGAGGTAAAGTACTTTTTCGCGGACAGGCATTTCCCATATACCTGCAGGATAAATTTTTTTTATTACCCAGGGTGTTTTAACCAGATAGAACATTTTGATTGTTTTGCCTGTTTTTTCAAAAATACTAAACGCTGAGTAACTGACAATAATAACAGAAGGTATGTTTATACTCTACGAAACTTTAGAGGTACCTGTTTTAAATTTTCATTCCTGATGTTATTGTATAAAAATCAAATGACGTTAAATTCATCAACCTTAAAAACTTTCCATTTATATCAAATTTTCAAAATTTTTTTTTAACAGATATATTGCTCCTTCACCCGCAGATCCGTTCTGATCTGAGAATTTTAAATATTTCACCTCATTATTCTACTGTTTTTCTTTAACATTTTCCTTAACCGGGAGAAACAACATAAATTAAATACATCAGAAAATCTTAAAATAAATGAAAGCATATCAAAATTAAACGATACCTTTGCGCGTCAAAATTTGAGTTTGTACAGTCCCGGAAAAAGAAATGATTCAATCTGCTACGCATCTTCTGCTAATAGTTCAGTCGTCTTTGCTCCCTGTTTTCTCAGATTTCATTTTTTAATTTAATTATTTTGTTAAATGAACATTTATGTTTCTAATTTAAGCTTCAATGTTATTGATGAAGACTTAAAAGCTTTTTTTGAAGAATACGGTGAAGTATCTTCTGCAAGAATTATTACAGACAAATTTACCGGCCGCAGCCGTGGTTTTGGATTTGTGGAAATGCCCAACGAAGAAGAAGCCAAAAAAGCTATTACCGAGTTGGATAAAGGTGTTGTAGAAGGCAGAGCAATCAACGTAACTGAAGCTAAACCCCGCGAAGAACGCAGCAACAACAACAGGCGTTCATTTGCTGAAAGTGGCCGTGGTCGTTATTAATCATATAAGATTCACCGCTTAAATGCCATAGGCATTACCGTAAAAAATATAGAGCCGATAAGACAAGTATGATAAAATACTGCTTATCGGCTCTTTTTTATTTTATATTACTTTTTCGCCTTATATTATTTCACAATATTTTTCTTAAGGTATTGGATACTCTTTTCAATACTCACCATTGGCGGTCCCGGGCACACATCCTGCTCTACAAAAAAATGTTTCATACCTGAAGTTTGAGAAGCTGCAAATATTCTTTTGAAATCAATCACCCCATTGCCTACTTCGGTAAAAAATTTCTTCGGCGTGTTATCCATGTCTTTCACATGCCAGAGCGGGAACCTCCCCGGATGCTGCTTAAACATTTCTACAGGATCCATACCGGCAAAAGATATCCAGTACAGATCAAGTTCAAACTTTACAAGATTATGATCCGTTTCTTTTAGAAATACATCATAACCACGTTGACCATCCAGCTCGGTGAATTCAAAATCATGATTGTGATATGCAAACTGAATGCCTGCCTTCTTACATGCTTCTCCGGCTACATTCATTTGCGCAGCAATTTTTTTGTAATCATCAATACTTTTCCTTTCATCCGGCATCAGATATGCAAGCACCATGTATTGTTGTCCTGCTGCTTTGGCATCCTCAATAGCCTTATTCCAATCTCCGGAAAGATGGGTAAGCATATAATGCCCGCTGGGATGAGAAAGCCTGTTTTCTTTTAATACTGAAGCAAACTCACCGGGAGTCAAACCAAAGAATTTACCATCTTTGTATCCGAAAGATTCTACTTCTTTGTATCCAAGTGCTGCAACTTTTTTTAATATCCCCCTGGTATCTTTGAATATTTCATTGCGAAGCGTATAAAGCTGCAATCCAACTTTAGCTTTTGACTTTAATATAAAAGCAGGATCTGTAAAAGCCGCTACTGAAAAAATACCCGTTTGTTTTATAAAAGACCTCCTGGTAGTCATGGTTAGAAGTTTTTGATTAAGTGATGAAGGTAAAGAAAAGAACAATTCAGAAAATAGAAGAATGTATTTACTAATGTCAATGACTACAGTCATTACTGTGGCATTGCCGGGCCCGATTGCACAGCCGGTAATTAAGATAATGCGCCACAACAATCAGCAAAACTGCAGGTATCAACAGCCATATATGATATTGATGAAACCATTCTTTGAGTAACAGAAAAAAAATGCCTGCAGAAAAAAGCACCAATGGAAGAAAACCCTGATGGTGTTTCTTAAACCCATGATACAACGCAGTCATACCCACCACAAAAGCTAACAATATCATTCCATATTCAAAATAATAATTATGGATAATATCCATTCCAAATATGGGAAGACTGGTAAGCAAAAGGGGTAATACAGCACAATGAATTGCACAGGCCAGAGAAGCCGTAATACCTAGAGCATCATAGTTTATTTTAAGCATCCGAAGCAACATATTGGAATTAAAGAGTGCAAATATAGCATATTTATTGCAACAAAGTTGCATTTATAGTTTAACGTTTAGGTTCGTAACTTCGCATCTTTCAATAAGGCGGTATGAGAAGGAAAACTTTAATTTATGTTCTGTTTTTTGTGGTGCTTTTCGGAGGATTTTATGCTTTCTTAAATGCTACTATTGATAGTAATAAATCCAGATTGCCTGTTTTAAATGATGTCAGACCGTTTTCATTTCTAAGGCAGGATGGAAAAAATATAACTGATAACGATATAAGAGGCAAGGTAGCAGTGGTTGAATTTTTTTTTACTACCTGCCCCGGCATTTGTCCTAAGATGAATACGAATATGAGGGCTGTATATGCAAAATTTAAGAATAACGACAAATTTCTGATCCTCTCTCATACTGTTGACCCCGAAAACGATACTATTGCCCGCCTTAAGGTATATGCAGATTCTTTAGGCGCTGATATAAAAAACTGGTGGTTTTTAACCGGTACAAAAGAGAACCTGTATAAAGCTGCCCGGGAAAGCTATATACTTGACGATCCGCAAAACAATGCACTGGATATAAAAGAACAGTTTCTGCATACCCAGTTTTTTGCACTGGTTGATAAGAAAGGACGGGTGCGGGGCGTATATGACGGGTTGAAGAAATCCGAGCTTGCCAAGCTGACCGGCGATATTGAAGATCTTTTGAAAGAAGAATGAGGAAACGGTTGAGAGAAGAGACGTGAAAGGAGATAACAACATTTCATATCCTTCTTTCACAAAATGATACAGCATATAATACTTAATTTAACATCAGTATAAAACCGGATGTCTTATGGATAATGGTATTGCTGCAATTTTAAAAAAGAATCAACTGAGTATTACAGAGAGCAGAAGGAAAATATTAGAGCTGTTCCTGCTGCAGGATACTGCATTGGCACATCATGATATAGAAGAAAAGGCACAGGAAAAATTTGACCGGGTAACAGTATACCGTACCCTGCAAACATTTCTTGAAAAAGGCATTATACACACTATTCCAACTCCTGATAATTCCATTAAATATGCTTTATGCAAGGATAACTGTGAACAGGGCCATCACCACGATGATCACGTACATTTTATCTGTACCCGATGTGGAATAACTACCTGTCTTGAGGAGGTGCATGTGCCTGAAATAATACTACCCCAGGGATATAAAACCGTGCAAACAGAAGTGATAGTGAGCGGCATTTGTAAATCCTGCAGTTGATAAAGCCCGAACAATAACAAGATGCCAAATCCCAATTTACAAACTGATAAAGCTGCTTTAAGCGCCGCGGAAAAAGATTTTGAAAACAATATCCGGCCCCAGGAAATTGCTGCCTTCAGCGGACAGGATAAAGTGATTGAGAATCTAAAAATATTTATTAAAGCAGCCAAAATCAGGGGGGAGGCGCTAGACCATATCCTCTTTCATGGCCCCCCGGGATTAGGCAAGACCACACTGAGCCGTATAGTAGCAAATGAACTGGGAGTGCAAATAAAAGAAACCTCAGGGCCTGTAATTGAAAGACCGGGAGACCTTGCCGGGCTGCTCACCGGACTGCAGGCCAATGACGTTTTGTTTATTGATGAAATTCACCGTCTCAGTACCGTAGTGGAAGAATATTTGTATGCCGCCATGGAAGACTACAGGATAGATATCATTATTGATACAGGTCCAAATGCCAGAAGTATCCCCATTAACCTGAACCCCTTTACCCTGATAGGCGCTACCACACGCAGCGGCTTGCTCACCGCGCCATTGCTTTCGAGGTTCGCCATAAAGTCACGATTGGAATATTATACCGCTGCCACACTGAAAAAAATCATACTGCGATCTGCCACCATCCTCAATGTGAGTATCGCTGAAGAAGCCGCAACGGAAATAGCGGGTCGCAGCCGCGGCACACCTCGTATTGCCAATGGTTTGCTGCGCAGGGTAAGAGATTTTGCCCAGGTACTGAATGATGGTATTATTGACCAGGGTATTACCCTGCATTCTCTTAAAGCTTTAAATGTGGATGAACACGGGCTCGACGAAATGGATAATCGTATACTCACCACTATCATTGAAAAGTTTAAAGGAGGACCTGTTGGTATTAATACCATCGCTACCGCAGTAGGTGAAGAGCAGGGAACAATTGAAGAAGTCTATGAACCGTTCCTGATACAGGAGGGTTTTATTATGCGTACTACAAGAGGACGCGAGGCCACACCTAAAGCTTATGAACATTTAGGTAAAAATCTGCCTCCAAAGAATCTTTTGTTTTGATATCACTCAAACTCCTCTGTATATGAAGTTGCTTATATCTCTGTTATTAGGTATTTGTTCGGCATGCTGCTGTTTTGCACAAACTGATACTACTATTCCCGAAATGGTCAATACAAGCCGTAGGTTGCGGCAATTGATGCAATCCGATCCGCACCGGCCTATTTATCATTTTGTATCTCCCGAAGGGCATTGTATGCCATTTGATCTGAATGGCGGTATTTACTGGAAAGGGAAATATCATTTGGGTTAATATAGGAGCACAATATTTTATCGGTGACTTTGCCAACGACCGATTTTCTATACAACAGCACGGCAGGATGAATTGGCCGGGTGGTACTTTTTTTGCCCCCGAACAATTGCAGGATGACAAAGGAAGAAATATTATCTGGGCATGGGTACCTGAACGGAAGCCGGAATCATTCCCAGACTACGGCTGGTCGGGTATCATGAGTCTGCCCCGTGTACTTACCCTTTCAAAAAACAATGAACTCCGTATCAATCCACCCGAAGAACTTACTTCTATCCGGCTGGAAAAGATACAGGAAAATAACCTTATGATTCCGCCTAATACCGAACGGTTATTGAAAGGAAAAGGGAAATCAGTGGAATTACAAATTGAACTGCAGGGCGGAAAAAGTTCCCCATACGGAGTAAAAGTTTTTTGTTCTCCTGACGGGAAAGAAGAAACCACTATATTGTACAACCCCGTGAAAAAACAGTTGACGGTTAATTTCATTAAATCTTCCGTTCATGGCCCCGTGAAAATGCCTGCCAATGCAATATTCGGTCCGCAGATGGATGGGTTCCCTGAAAAGGTTTCTGAACAAAGTATTTAGCGGAAATGAAAAGATCACTATGAAAACAGTAAATTGCTGGTCAATGGCCGAAACAAACAGAAATTGATGAGATTTTTAAATGGAAACGCTGAATACAATTAAAATAGCTGTTAATGTTTTTATGTTATCAGGGTTCAAAACATCTTTCAGCATTCTTGCGACGCTCCGTTTGACAGTAATATCACTATTGTACTTTTCTATTAGTGCCAATCCCCTTTTGGCCCAAAACCATTTAGCAATAAAAAAATCCATTTCACAAAACACATACTGCAATCCTCTCAATATTGATTACGGTTACACTCCGATACCTGATTTTGCCGGTTGGGGGCGGCATCGCACTACCGCCGATCCGGTAATCGTTAATTACAAAGGTGATCTTTATTTATTTAGTACCAACCAGAGTGGTTACTGGTGGAGTAGTGATATGCTTAACTGGACATTCATATCAAGAAAATTTCTTCGTTCGTGGAACACTGGCACCTATGATGATTTGTGTGCCCCTGCAGTAGGGATTATGGGCGATACCATGATAGTGATGGGGAGCACATATACTACCAATTTTTCAATTTGGATGAGCACCAATCCAAAGGCCAATGACTGGAAGCCATTGGTTGACAGTTTTGAGATTGGTGGCTGGGATCCTACGTTCTTCACTGACGACGACGGGAGTATCTATATGTACAATGGAAGCAGTAATAAATTTCCAATGTATGGTATTGAACTTCGCAGAAGTAATCTGACTCCCATTGGCACCAGAAAAGAAATGTATTTACTCGAACCCTGGCGTTATGGCTGGCAACGCTTCGGTGAACACATGGACAATACCTTTCTTGACCCCTTTATTGAAGGAAGTCACATGACAAAGTATAAAGGGAAATACTATTTGCAATATGGAGCTCCGGGTACAGAGTTTAGCGGCTATGCTGATGGACTGTTGATTGGCAACCAACCGTTGGGCCCGTTTCAGGCACAAAGCGACCCGTTGAGCATGAAATTGGGAGGCTTTGTAAGAGGTGCAGGACATGGGGCAACATTCCGGGATAATTTTGAACACTTCTGGCATGTATCCACTACCGTTATATCAGTAAAAAACACTTTTGAAAGAAGGATTGGTATTTGGCCTGCCGGGTTCGACAGGGATGATATAATGTGGTGCAATACAGCTTTTGGAGATTACCCTCATTATATTCCAAAACCCGGAGTGCCATTCGAAAAGGAGAACAAAGAATACTCCCCCTATTTTACCGGCTGGATGTTGCTGAATTATAATAAACCGGTGAAAGTATCTTCCGTTTTGGGCGGATATGAACCCAATAATGCTGTTGATGAACTCATCAAAACTTACTGGAGTGCAAAAACCGGAGATAAAGGAGAGTGGATCGAAACTGATTTGGGTAGTATATCAACTGTCAGGGCTATTCAGATCAATTATGCAGATCAGGACGTAGATACCAATCGCCTGGGGAAATGGAACAATCAATATCATCAATACAAATTATTTTATTCTGTTAATGGTAAGCACTGGAAAACATTGATGGATAAAAGCAATAACAGTACTGATATCCCGCATGAATATGTGCAGCTCAATCAACCGGTGGATGCACGATATATCCGCCTGGAAAATATACACATGCCAACCGGAAAATTTGCTATCAGCGGTTTGCGCATTTTTGGAAACGGCAAAGGCTCAAAACCGGCACCAGTCCGGCATTTTATTGTACTGCGAACTGAGAAGGATAAACGAAGCGCATTTATAAAATGGCAACCTGTTGATGATGCTTTTGCTTACAATATTTATTATGGCACCCATCCGGACAAACTCTATACCTGTATAATGGTGTATGGCAATAACGAATACTGGATGAAAGCAATGGATGCCCAAAAAACATATTATTATACAATAGAAGCCATCAACGAAAACGGGGTGAGCAAACGATCGGAAATAATAAAGTCGGA